>CBDVAV010000006.1:0-23298 GCA_965372055.1 uncultured bacterium
CTTGCCAAAATTCACAGATATTCAATCGTACATTGAGTTTATACCTTCCAGGGGCGACAACCCCAAGACCAAGATTGGAATATTAAATTCATTTGCCAGAAATAGATACCTGATTAAACCGAAAAACCGTGAAACAGAATTTGGTGCATTTGGAGTGGGTGTCTTACGATTGTTTGTTGCATTCGCGGGTGTCGAAATGTTGGATTATGATACCTACCAAAACGGAATAAAAATAACCCACCAGTTCAGCAATAAATTTGAGAGCAATTTGATCGCTTCATCTTTAGTGGCTTTCGAAAGGGAAAATTCAGATGTTGAAGGAGGCTATAGGCTTTGCGATGTGGACAATAATCCAGGTTCCAGTGCTTTTAACCAGTGTGCTTTTACCAGGGGAATTGGCACTAACTATAACTTTGCCAGGAACAAACTAGAAGCCAACGTCATAAATATTGATAACAGGAACAGTTTGATCTGGCATTCAGATAATACATTGGAATTCGGGGGAGGGTATTCAAGGCAAAACATCAAAGACCAACTGACGGAGTTTGCCTTTATTGATTCTTCAGATTTTGTAAGAATTACAGAAACCATTCAGGCTGAAAATGAGCTTGAGTCAAATCAATATTCTGGGTTTATCCAAAACACCACATGGTTTAAAGAAGGAACAGCATTGACACTTGGCGTGAGGTTTAATTACTGGGACCTAAATAATGATTTCATTGTTAGCCCTCGTGCCCAATACTCGTTTAAACCCAATTGGTCACGGGATATAGTATTTAAAACAGCCATGGGAATGTATCGACAACAACCGTTTTATAGGGAAATGCGGGATTTTACGGGAAAGGTGAACAAGGATCTCAGGGCGCAATCATCATTACATGCCATTCTTGGAATGGATTATGATTTTAAATTATGGGGCCGGGATTTCAAGTTTATTGCAGAATCTTACTATAAATATCTATATAATATTGTTCCATTTGATGTTGATAATGTGAGACTTCGCTATTATGCCGAAAATAATACAGAAGCCTATGCAACCGGGCTTGACCTTAGGGTTAGCGGGGAATTTATCCAGGGGACAGAATCCTGGTTCAGTTTAGGGCTTTTGTCAACCAAAGAAGATGTAGAGGACGATGGAAATGGTTTTGTCCGGCGACCAACAGACCAAAGGGTCAATCTTGGGATAGTATTTCAGGATCATATCCCCCAGGATCCAACGATCAGGGTCAATTTGGGTCTTTTCTTTGGGAGTGGCCTACCATTTGGCCCCCCAGGTGATATAAAAAACCGAAATGTATTTAGGGGAGAAGAATACCGTAGAGTGGATATCGGATTTACCAAAGTATTCAACTTATCCAATTCCAAAGACAATTCCTTTAAATCCCTTTGGTTTGGATTTGACATCCTCAATCTATTGGGGGCAAGAAATGCCATAAGTTACATTTGGGTTTCCGATGTTTCCAATAGACATTATGCAGTTCCCAATACCCTGTCAGCTAGGTTTTTTAATCTTAAATTATACCTGAAAATTTGAACTAAAACTCCCCTAAATTGGGTTAGAGAATTGAAATAAATGTTACAGTTAGTGCGGAAATCGTTAAATAAATTTGATTTTCTGATCCGCAACCATTTTTTTTGCAAGTTGGATTACAAAAATGTCATTAATACTAAAACTTAAATACTAAAGGGAATTATGAAAACAATCAAAAGATCTGTTTTGGCCACACTTTTTTTAGGACTGCTATTTGCCAATTCAGCGAATGCTCAAGATGAAATCACCGATGAACAATTAAGAAAATATGCTGTAATGCAAGAGGTGATTGATGTAATGAAAAAAGATATTAGCATTGAAATCAATGTTATGATCAAAGCACAAGAGGGAATTAATGGCAGGAGATACGTGGAGATAAGCAAAACCAAAGGGGATGAAGCAAAACTGGCCGCACTTAATGCCACTGATTTGGAGAAGAAGTTTCTGAAATTAACAAATGACCTTAAATCTAATCGAACTGATGCTATTAAAACTGTAAATTCAGCAATGGCCACTAAAATGCTTGGTGAAAAAGGAAAAGTCTACAAGAGGATTAAAGAAGCATTGTCAGCAGATGATGCCGTTAAAACCAGGTATGATGCAATAGTTGCAGTAATAAAGATGAAAGACGGTGAAAGCTAAAATTCAGTTTAAAAAAGACAAAGCCCGCCTTCGCGGGTTTTTTTATGTCTTTACTTTTTAATCCATTATTTTCTTTTGTTTTATTATATTAGCCAATATCACCAAACAATCATGATCTGATGTTTACGGAAAATGAGGTAGCAGCGATTATTTCGAAGGAAGAAGTGAGGCAAATAGTCATTGAGGTTAAGAAGGATTTTTTGAAAAGTGAAGCACAGTACCTTGAGATCAATGAGCATGATTTTCTTTCATTGATGATAATGACGCCCACCGTTGGAATAGCTTTGGCAAATGGAAGTGTTAGCTTGTTCGAAGAGATGGCTTTAAACAAAAAAGCACGGAAATTAAGCCTGGGGGGCTATTTTTTGAAAAAAGACCCTGTGATTGTTGCCATGGGATTTTTAATTAAAGGTTATGATAAATGGAATGAAAGGATTTACACAAACCTTTCTGATATATTGTGGTTACTAATGGACAAAGACTCACTAATTGGAGAAACAAGTCAAATCGTTGAATCTTCTTCCGATCTGGAATATAGCTTAAAAGGACTGGAATTGCCGTTTTTGTTTGTTAGGTGTTTAACATCGTTTTTTATGTCTGATGAAGATGAGGATATTGTTAAAGAACGGACAGTATCGAAAGTTGAACTGGAAGTAATTAGGGATATAGGGTCTAAGCTTGGATTTGACCAAATGCCATTTTTTCAAAAGTTTGTCACTACCTTTAAATCAAAATAAATATTCTTATTATAATAAACCTTACCCCTCGGGAGTTAAATCTCTGAGTCAAAATTCAAAACCTTGGAATTCAGGAAGCAAGTTATATTAATATTATTGGTAACTGCTTTTGGCTTGAAATCATATGGCCAGAACCCTATTCCAATGGGGCCGTATATAGGACAAAAACCACAGAGAAGTATAATAAGAGCTTTTCTTAGCAAATTCACACTCAGCGTAAGTACAGGTAGGGGAACAACTTTTTACAAACACCAACTAACTGGTGTAGGCCTAATTCAAAAACCTGACAGTCTTTTTATTTTTGATAATGTTCTTAATATTTCAAATGATACTATCCCTATTGCACATAATGGTTGGTTTAGTAATCCAATTTCTTTAAATGGAATTCCAATTGGCCCAAATGATTTTGTTTTAGATACAGATACCGCAGAAGTTGTATTTAAGGCCAAAGGTAAAAGTACTCCGTTTGTTGCCATGTTACACTTTAAATTTGACCGCTATCGGTTTGGGGCAGGAGTAGAATTGGAATTTCATAAATTTGGAGCTTTTACACCAACCACATTTTCAGATAGTATTCAAGGGTTTAGCCCACCTTTTAAAAGAGCCACTTTTAAAAGGTACTTTGGTATGATAGGAGGCACGATTTATCAATTCTATGATTT
Source organism: uncultured bacterium (assembly GCA_965372055.1). GTDB lineage: Bacteria > Bacteroidota > Bacteroidia > Cytophagales > Cyclobacteriaceae > CBDVAV01. The sequence goes on from CBDVAV010000006.1 coordinate 3,573, forward strand.
CTCGATTTCAGCTGATGCGCAGTTTGGCATTATGAAGTATGGCAAAAACTTTAATCCTGTAGTAATGCAAAAGGGGATATTTTTCAACTTGGGGGTTAATTTTGAGTGGAATTTCTCCGAATATTTCCAGGGTTTTGTCCGGCCATCATACGAAACGAAAAATTATACTATCACCATACCCGAAACAGGATTCACTATAGACCACAAATTGCCTGCTTTCTTTCTTAATTTTGGGGTGCGGTTAAGGCTGCCAGAATTAAAAAAGTGTATAATCAACCTTTGCAAGACCCAAATAAACCATGTTCATTGGGGCAGGGAGTTCCGCAGCAGGGAGCATCCAATATATAAAACCCAAAATCCAGATTATGGCGAGAATTACAAAAAACTCCTTAAATACAAGGGTAAAAACAAACGAAAAAGAAATCCTTTTTAACCATCAAAATCCAAGGTTCGATCATCTCCTTTTCCATTTGTAAAATCCATTGGTTAAAACCACGTAATAAACGGTAAAATACGTAAATTGCGGCTTTGAAATTTGATCCACAATTTGGGGGTAAATTAATATGGCTGAAGGAGTAAACGAAAATATAATTCCAATAAATATTGAAGATGAAATGCGCGTGGCATACATCGATTATTCGATGTCTGTCATTGTATCGAGGGCTTTACCGGATGTACGGGACGGGCTAAAACCCGTTCACCGGAGAGTGCTTTTCGGAATGTTGGAGTTGGGGGTCAATTATAACAAACCACATAAAAAATCAGCCAGGATCGTAGGGGAAGTATTGGGTAAATACCATCCACATGGTGACACTTCGGTTTATGATGCCATGGTTAGGATGGCCCAAGAGTGGTCATTAAGATATCCGTTGGTAGACGGCCAGGGAAATTTTGGTTCTGTAGACGGAGACTCACCAGCGGCCATGAGGTATACTGAAGCAAAACTTAAGAGAATTGCCGAAGAACTCCTGACTGATATCAATAAAAATACCGTTGATTTCCAACTTAATTTTGATGACTCTTTAAAAGAGCCAACGGTTTTGCCTGGCAAATTGCCAAACTTGCTTTTAAATGGGGCATCTGGTATAGCTGTAGGAATGGCAACCAACATGCCCCCCCACAATCTTACCGAAATTGTCAATGGGATAGTAGCCTATATTGACAATAATGATATAGAAATCAGGGAACTGATGGAATTCATTACTGCTCCTGATTTCCCTACTGGAGGAATAATATATGGCTATCAGGGTGTTAGATCAGCATTTGAAACTGGCAGGGGAAGGGTTGTAATCAGGGCTAAAGCTGAATTCCAGCAGACTAAATCCGGTAAAGAACAGATAATAGTAACAGAAATCCCCTACATGGTCAACAAGGCCTCTATGATCGAAAAAACTGCTGCGCTTATCAATGAAAAAAGAATTGAAGGCATTTCCGATATCCGGGATGAATCTGACCGTGATGGACTAAGGGTGGTGTACGACCTTAAAAGGGATGCCATTCCCAACATCGTACTTAACAACTTATATAAGTATACACAACTTCAATCATCATTTGGTGTTAATAACATAGCACTAGTAAAGGGAAGGCCTCAAACCCTAAATTTAAAAAATCAAATTGTTCATTATGTCGACCATCGTCATGAAGTTGTAATCCGCAGAACAACCTTTGAGCTGGAAGAAGCAGAGAAAAGGGCCCATATTCTAGAAGGTTACCTGATAGCATTGGATAATTTGGACGAGGTAATTAAGCTTATCAGGAATTCAAAAGATCCTGATGAAGCCAAAGCCGGATTGATAAAAAAGTTCAATCTTTCTGAAATTCAAGCCAAGGCTATCCTGGAAATGAGATTACAACGACTCACGGGGATGGAGAGGGATAAGATAGTTAAAGAATATGAAGAAGTGACCAATCTGATTGCAGACCTCAAGGATATCCTTGGTGATGAAAGCAGGAGAATGTTGATAATAAAGGGTGAGCTAGCAGAGCTAAAGGAAAGGTACGGTGATGAAAGAAGAACAGAAATTGTTCACAGTGCTGAGGATCTTACTGACGAGGACATGATACCAGATGATGAGATGGTGATCACTATTTCCCATCAGGGATATATGAAAAGAACCCCGTTGGTAGACTATCGGATACAAGGCCGGGGCGGAGTGGGGTCCCGAGGGGCTACCTCTAAGGATGATGATTTCACCGAACACCTTTTTGTTGCTACTTCCCATAACTACTTATTAATCTTCACCGAATCTGGAAAGGTATTTTGGCTTAAAGTTTATGTTATCCCCGAAGGTTCTAAAACAGCCAAGGGAAGACCTGTCCAAAACCTTATTAACATTGAGCCCGGTGATAAAGTAAAAGCTGTTATTAATGTCAAAAGCCTTAGCGATGAGGAATACATCAACAATAACTTTCTTATTATGAGCACTGTTAAAGGCACTATTAAGAAAACCAGCCTTGAGGCGTATTCCAGGCCACGGCAAAACGGGATAAATGCAATCACCATAAAAGAAGGAGACAACCTATTGGATGTTCAGCTTACAAATGGCAACAACCATATATTAATTGCCGTAAACTCAGGCCGTGCAATTCATTTTAATGAGAAGGACGTGCGGGCCATGGGGCGTACAGCAGCAGGGGTCAGGGGCATTAGGGTGGCCGATGATGAAAAGGTGATTGGTATGGTATGTGTAAGTAGACTGGAGTCAAATTTGTTGGTTGTATCCGAAAGAGGCTTTGGAAAAAGATCTGCCATAGAAGATTATCGAATTACCAAACGGGGGGGTAAAGGCGTGAAAACTATTAACATCACGCAAAAAACCGGCAATTTAGTGGCGATAAAGGAAGTTGTGGATGATGATGAATTGATGATCATCAATAAATCGGGGATTACCATAAGGATGGAAGTGAAAGGCTTACGGGTAATGGGAAGGGCTACCCAGGGGGTGAAGGTGATCAGGTTGAATGAAGACGATGAAATATCCTCTGTTGACAAGATAGAGAAGATTGCGGACGAAAGTGACGATCAGGAACAAGAGGATTAAGTGTTAAATTAAATTAAATATTATTATGAAAAAGTTGCTCTTTACTACAGTAATTGCATTTGCTGGATTTGTTATTTATGGACAAAATTCCGCTGTCAATAAAGCAGATGCTTTACTTAAAGAAGGTGATTTAGCCGAAGCAAAGGAAATGATAGAGGCTGCTATAGTTCACCCCAAAACCAAGAATTTGATTAAGGCATACTTCGTTAAAGGTCAAATCTATCAGGCAATAGCCACGGATGATAGTGATGCCTTTGATAGTGATGCCCTTGATATCGCACTTGAGACTTACAATAAAATATTTGAAACCGAAAAGGAATCATCAACATACTACTTCTTTGCACAACAAAAGGTTGATGAATTGTGGGCCAGTACTTTAAATAATGGAGCTGCAAATTACCAGGAAGAAAACTGGGAAAAAGCTTATAAGGATTTTCTTGTTTGCCAACAGATAAAGCCAGAAGACACCACTGCCTATTATTATGCAGGTGTTTCCGCTCAATTGAATGAAGACTGGGATAATGCGCTTTCCAATTTTACCAAATTAATAGAATTAGGCAGCAATGGATCAGAGATTTATGGATCCATCATTAGGATCCAACGATACTTTAAAAAAGATACACTTAAAGCACTTGAAGTGGTAAGGGAAGCAATCGAAGTGCATCCTGCCAACACGGAGTTGAAGCGGGAAGAAATAAATATATTGATCATTTTGGACCAGTTGGATGATGCCAGGGAAAAGCTGGAAGCTACCTTGCAAGATGACCCTGGCAATGCCAATACATACTATAGTCTGGCCTATATGTATGATGAATCCGGTGATGATGATCAGGCAGTGGAAAAGTATACAAAAGCCATAGAGATAGACCCAGAGCATTTTGAAGCCAATTTCAATTTAGCTGTAATTTATTATAATAGGGGGGCAAATGAATTCAAAAAAGCAAACAATTTGTCACTAAATGAGTATCAGCAAAAGGGTGAAGAAATTGAAGATAGAGGCCGGGTCCAGTTCAGGATTTCTCTTCCTTATTGGGAAAAAGCAGCTGAATTGCAGCCAGATGATTTGGCGACATTGGAAAATTTGCAGGCCGTTTACGTAAGGCTAAAAATGATGGACAAAGCCAATGATGTCAGCGCAAAAATGGAAGCTTTAGAAGTAGAGGATAATTAAGGTTAAGATTTATAAAAGGTTGTGGAAGTACTTTCCTCTTTTTTATGTCCATATCCATGCAAAGATGATAGTCAAAGAATATCTGCCACATTTTCCATAAGTTGAAACCAAGCAATTTTACCCTTCCTTTTACCTAACCTTACAATGATGAGGTTTTTTTCTGGCTCAATATAAATAAATTGCCCTAATAGTCCAGAGGCAACATATGCTGGACCATAATTTCTAATATAATATTTATCTGGAAATCTCTCAGATTTGTAAATACGCTGCTTTGGTTGTTTGTTTTGTACAGCACTGCTTGAATCGTTAAAATATTTTGGCCTTCTAACACTATACCAATTGTACTGATAACCCTTGTGTGGGGAAGTTGGGGTTCCAGAGCGGTCAACCCAGTATTCTGGAACAATTTGTTCCCCCTCCCATCTTCCTTTGTCCAAAAATAATTTGCCAAATTTGGCATAATCAATGGCTGTGGCATTAAGGCAACAATAGGATTTTACAGTTTTGTTTTTCCTACTGTCTACACTCCAACTTGCATTGTATTTCATACCAATTTTAGTCCAGATCTTTTCTTCAAGATATTTTGCCGGGGACTTGCCAGTGGCCTTTTCCAGTACCATTCCTAATACCTGGGAATTAATGCTTTGGTATTCATACTTTTTACCAGGTTCACCCGTCATTCTAGTTTTGTACAATTGCTTTTTAAGGTTAGTGCCATAATATAGGGGAGCTATACCATTAAAAGGATTGAGATAAGCCGTTTCATTAAAACGTATGCTCGATTGCATGTTTAAAAGGTGTTCTATGGTCAAGTCTGCAAAACGAGCATCCGTGTTGCATAGCTCGGGGAGAAAATCAGAGACCGGTTGATCTACACCGGCTATTTTACCTTCGGCGATTGCAATGCCAATTAATGCCGAAGTAAATGATTTAGCTATGGAAAAAGAGGGTACGATTGACTCCTCTTTGAATCCGTTGAAATATTCTTGATACAGTACCGTATCATTGCGGATTACAATAAAAGCAATGGTTTTGTTTTTTCGCTTACCTAACAAGGAATCCAAGTTATGGAATGCCTTGTCATAGGCAATTTTTTTGAAATTCTCAGGTTTCTCATTGACATAAAAATCAAATGGTTCTTTTGATTTTCCAATAGTTATAGAAGGAAATTTTTTATAATCATTTACATCAACATAATTCCAGTAAACGAACCTTCCAACGTGGCATCCACTTAATAAAAGCAGTATAGAAACTATCAATACGTGGTTCAAACTATATCTCATACACCCTGTGCCTTACCAAATCAACAATATAACTTGATTTTTAGTTGTTGGATATAAATATTGAGTATTTTTTATTATCACCAATAAAATCCAAGATGCCTTTGGGTTCAGATAAAACATTTCACCAGCCATTATATAATGAAATAAAATAACCCTAAACAAGCATTATAGTTGTTTAATGTGTCTCCCGACCATAATAAAGATTGCTTTTCATCTTTTGTTTAATATGTTGGCGCTTTTAACAAAACTAGGGCATGAAGATAGAGAAGGTCTATGGACACGGAAATGAATTTAACGACGATGTGAAGTACACATTACTATTCTGACTTTTTGCTTGATACTTGGTAGTATTAGTTTAATCTTCAAGTGGCTTCGGCAAATAGGAATACTCCCATAAAAAAAAATTGTAATTTGCTTGACTTTTTATCTTAAAAATATGTTTTAGGGATTAGTATTTACTTATTAAATGCCTTTATTTCTATGAGCCGGTTGCCATTATTTATAATAATAGTTGTTTTTATAACTACTTCTGCACAAAGCCAAATAACTTCCCTTGTAAATAATAAAGACTTTAAGTGGGGTTCGTGGGAATCTATTAAGTTTCCAAAACAAAAAGCAAAATTTTTAACAGATTCAATAAAAGGATTGGATTCTGCATTTGTTGTTTCCAATCTTTCAAAATATAAAGTAATCGATGTTGACGGAAATGATACATTAGATGTAATCTATAAAGGATTTGATGCTTCTGGAGATTACCAAACCACACTATACCTCAACATAAATGGCATCTTTAAAGAAGTTTTTGATGTAAAAGAAGAAATAATCAATGTTAGCAGGCGTAAACCGTGGAGAGCCATCGAATTTCAAACTTCAGAACCAAATAATACTGATCACAAGCTGATAAGATCATATCACCCAGGGTTGTTAAATGGTAAATTGACTTATGTTTTGGAAAACACTTTATTGATGCATAACGATCTTAAGTTAATAATTGAGAACATTCCGCCGTTACAATTCGAGATCATGAAAGTCCCACAATTACATTGGACTCCAAACTCTACATCCAGTAATGTCATCAAACTCTACAAAAGGGGAGTAAAAGGACATGCAGTGGCATCAACCTCTGACGCCACTGCCAGGAGCTGGTGGCTGGTTTTGATTAAAGAAGGGAAGCATTTGTTTCGGGTAGGATGGATGTTGCGGCAAAACCTTAAACCTCTGACTGCTAAAAGCATAAATTAGCAAAATTAATTTTTTGGGAATTGCATACTCACTTCCGTGAATTCACCCAGTTTGCTTTTTATTTTTATTTTCCCATTAAGCCTTTCAACAGATTGTTTCACAATATACAATCCTAATCCGGACCCCTCAGATGTGTGACTGGCGCGGTAAAACATGTTAAAAATCTTTTTAAGATGTTCTTCATGGATTCCAATGCCGTTGTCAGTGAAAATAATATTTAGAACATCATGGTTACTGATTTCTATTTTAAGATAACTCTTTGCATTGTTTGGATTCATAAACTTATAGGCATTGGCTATAAGGTTGCTAAATATCACTTGCATTTGAAGAGGATCACTTTTATATTCTTTTTCTTGATTTTTAATGTTCAATTCAATATTTATCTTACTAAAACTAGGCAAGTATTCAAGATTCTTTAAGCAATTATCCACCAAGGAATTAAATCCAATAGGAACCAAACTGGGCATGGTCCTACTGGATTTATTATAACTTAGCATTGATTTTACAAAGTCATCAAGTTTATAAACCCTTGATTCGATTAAGTCAATATACTGTTCTATATTTTCATCTTTTTCTTCTAATTTAATGACATTGACCAGACCAAGGATTGAAGTGAGGGGAGCCCGGATATCATGGGATATTTTATGTATTATCTGATCGAGTTCAAAGTTGCGGTCAGACAATTCTTTCTGATTTAGTAGCAATTGCTCTTCGGCATTTTTTCTTTGGGTGATATCTTTCACAATACCGATGCCATATACTATGTTTCCATTTTCATCCCGAATAATAGATGCAATTAAACTGCCCCAAATAACTTTATTGTCTTTGGTAATATATCTCTTTTCAATGGAGTAACTTGGGATTTCACCTTTGAATACTTTATTGGCCAATTCGATGTCCTTATCAATATCATCGGGATGTGTAAAGTCCGCAATTGAAAGTTTCATAAGTTCGTCCTTGGTGTATTTCATCATATGGAGAAATTCCATATTCACTTTAATAATTTTCAAACTTGGATCAACAAGTGCAATACCAACGGGGCCTTCCTCGAATAATTTTCTGAAAATATCTTCGCTTTCCTTTAATTTAATTTGTTGAGCGTGAAGCTCCTCCAAGGCTTTGGCCTGGATTATTTTATTGGCTATAAGAGAGGCTATTGTGGTTACAATATCATAATGTTGCTGGGTAAAAAAATCTTTCTCTGGATGTTCGGAGTCAATCACTCCAATTACTTTATCTTCATAGATAATTGGAATTGCCATTTCCGATGCCCTTTGCTCATCATCAAGAATATATCGGCTGTCTTTAGAAACATCGCCCACGATCTCTCCCTTCTTATTCTTTGCCACACAGCCAGTAATCCCCTTTCCTATGGGTATTTCAATGATGTTATCGATTGAGTAACCAATAGGGCTTTTAGGTCCAAATGCTGCTTTCTGAATTAATTTTTCTCCTTTTTCATCAACAAGATAAATTACACCCTCCACAAAACAAAGCTTTCCCATCACATTCTGGGCTACTTCCCATAATATTTCATCAATTGTTGTGGTCTTTAAAAGGGAGGTCGCAAATGAATTGATAACTTCCAGGTAAAATTTATATCCCACTATTCACAAATTAATTCATCTAGATAAATTTTTATTAAGTAATAAATTTGGATTTATTTTCAAAGCTATTGAACAAAATAACGTAATTTTTCATGTTTTAATGTAGTCATTCAAGCAAAAGTATTGTAAGAATAATCTTACAAAGAATAATCACTTGGGCTGCGAGTGTGTTGACTTTTTACTGGTTTTGAAATATCGAATAAATAAGGACGTTGGCTAACATTAACCCATCACTTCATAAGCGATTATTTTATCTGCTTTATTCTTCAATCTCATTTCTCCTACTTTCTCGCAATCAAAAGATTCCTTTATCTTTTCATAAGAGGCTTCGGTAATTATTATTTGTCCATCCTTGGCAGCCGTTTGTAATCTCAATGCTGTATTGACTATATCCCCTATCACAGTATAATCCAACCTTCGCAGGTCTCCTGATCCAATATTCCCGGAAATCATTTCTCCGCTGTTAATACCTATGGAAACCTGGGGTGAAAAACCTGATGGGCCAAGTTTGTCAGGGATTTCGCCGATTTTCTGCCGAACAGCAAGGCAGGCATCGATTGCCCTGTCCAGGTGAAAATCATCCCGAAAAACAGCCATTGCTGCATCTCCAATAAATTTATCAATATGCCCGTCCTGTGCCAGGACCTCTTTCACAATGACATCAAAATAACTATTTAGTAGATTAACTACCTTATCAGGCGATTCTTTTTCGGTAATAGTTGTGAAGCCGCAAATGTCAATAAATACTACCGTAGCTTCCAGGGTTTCATTGAGTAGGAGGGAAGACTCAAATTCACTTCCAGCCATAAAATTCAGTACCGTTTCATCCACGTACATTTTGAGGATATTGTTCTCTTTTAGAGCCAACATAGTCTGGCGCATTTGAGTCACATGTTTGATGGTCTTTTCCATGGTAACTTCCAGGTCCTGGAAATTAATGGGCTTGGTAATAAAATCAAAAGCCCCGCAGTTCATGGCAGTTCTTATGTTATCCATATCGCCATAAGCAGAAACCATTACTGATTTCAGTAAATGATGCTTTTCGTTTAGTTTGGAAAGCAATGTCAGCCCATCCATCTCCGGCATGTTGATGTCACAAAGCACAACCTCAACATCACTGTGATGCTCCAATTTTTCAAGGGCATGTACGCCATTTGTGGCAAATACAAATTCATATTTCTTTTCCCGGATTTTCTTGCGGAATTTCTGTTTAATCAGAACTTCTAGATCAGTTTCATCGTCGACTACCAATATTTTTATCATCAATATAATTTCTTAATTGTCTCTTTCAATAATTTAAAATCCACAGGTTTGGTGATGAAGTCATCTGCCCCCAATTTCATGGCTGTTTTGTAATTTTCCTCATCTCCGTAAGCTGTTATCATTATGACAACTGGAGGTGGTTGATGGTGTTTTTGTTTGATCTGCTTCAACAATTCCAGTCCACTCAGTCCCGGCATATTAATATCCGAAAGGATTAAAACGGCTTCATGCTGGTATTTTTCCAGGCATTTCAATGCCTCTTCGCCTGAATATGCAAAGACAAATTTTAATTCCCCATTCCTGATTTCTTTCCTGAAACGTTGTTCAAAAAGTGGTCGGATGTCCGTTTCATCGTCGACTACTAAAATATTCATGTATATAGTTATTCTGGTAAAACAACAATAAATTCAGTTCCTGCCTGTCCGGCAGGCAAGCCTTTCCCGTTCTTACTTTTCACATTCAACTCACCTCCATGCCCTTTGGCAATTATATCGTAACTCAGGCTTAATCCCAAGCCTGTTCCTTCCCCAGTTGGCTTGGTTGTAAAAAAAGGCTGAAAGATCTTGTCTTTTATTTTCTTTGGTATTCCATTTCCATTGTCTTTTACCCTGATCTCAATCTTGCCCTTTAGTTTTTTTGTACTAACCACTACACTTGGCACATAATTTTCAATGCCTTCTTTGGCTTTAGTAGAAACCGCATAGAAAGCATTGTTTATCATGTTTAGCAGTACCCTGCCTATGTCCTGTGCCAGCACATTTACTTTAGGTATACTTTCATCAAAATCTGTTTTAAATTCTGCATTGAAGGATTTGTCCTTGGCTCTTAAGCCATGGTAGGCCAAGCGCAAATATTCGTCGGCCAGCACATTGATGTCAGTCAATTCTTTTTGTCTGTCTCCAGCCCTGGAGTGTTCCAACATGCCTTTTACAATGCTGCTGGCCCGCTTGCCGTGGTGATTGATCTTATCCAGGTTTTGCTTTATGTCTTCAGTTATTGCTTTAATGTCTTCACTGTTTCCTTTTTCCATTTCTTCGAACATCTCATCAATCATATCTGCACTTACTTCGGCAAAATTGTTGACGAAGTTCAAAGGATTCTGAATCTCGTGGGCAATACCGGCTGTAAGCTCCCCCAGGGAGGCCATTTTCTCGGATTGTATCAGTTGCTGTTGGGTATCTTTGAGTTCTTTATGCGATGTTGCTAATTCTTCGTGAGCTTGTTGTAATTTCCGGTGTGCCTTTTCTAATATTTTAGCTTGCGCCAGCTCCGTGGCCTTTTGCTCGTTTTCTGCCTTCAGCATAGCCATGCGCCTGCCTTGGACAGTAGCCAAAACTACCCCTGCGATAGACTCAAAGATTTTGACATCTCCCTTGTCCATTGGTGGAAAGATAATCCCAGCCTCTTTCATGCGGCCTGAAAGAATCAGGGCAATGGGGGTTTCCTCATCGATTATGTGTATACATACAAAATATGGCAATTCAAACAATCCTTGTAACATCTCTATTAACGGTGTAGGTTCAGTATCCTGATTAACCAACAGTCCGCTTCCTTCAATGACAGTGGGTGGAAATTCAATCACAGTCTCAGACATCTGCTGAGCAAAATGTTCACCACGGCCCTCTTCGGTGAACCCAGTCCAGTGTGTAGGCCGATAATGATGGGTGTTTTTGCTCGGTGTTAGGATGACGGTCTTATCCATTCCCAACGAGGTATTAATGGAAAGTATTACTGTTTCAAAGATATCAGGGAGTTCCTTGCCTGCAATTTTATGTGGCAGGTGAGAAAGCAACTCAAAAGCTTGTCGTGTTTGCCGTACCTTTTTCCGTAAACCTGTAATGAGATAATCCGCCTTAAGGCCCTCTCCAGCAAGCTCGTTCAGACGGCTCTTATAGTAATCGATTTCCCGATGGATTTGATCTGGGTCTTGGCCCTCTTCTGACATAGTGTTACTTAGTTACAACACAAAAGGTACAGTCTTCTAATCAAGTAATCAAGTACAGATGTATTTACACTTCGAACCGCTTACTTTGATTCGCTGAATATACACAGCACCCCGCTCCAATCCAGTGCTTGTTGTTGACCAGCGACCTCGCCCAATTCGACCCCGGTGTACATTCCAAAGAGGGGCATCTTTGACCCAAATACCTTTTGAATTTCTGCACCTTCCTCTTCCTCAGAACCACAATAAGAGGCCGCCCGTCCCATACAATCAATGTAGATTGCAAGGAAAGGGTTCCGCCCCTCCAGCCTGTCATTGAGCTGCTGTGCCCGTTCCCGGATGTAGGAAAAATCGATCGACCTACGCATTAGCTGGATTTCAGAGCCAGGTGTTAAATCAGGTTCAAACATCACCAAACCCTTGCGTTCCCTATCGATTGCCATACATAACCGGTTTTGGTAATCTTCTTCATTGTAATCTCCAAATTTGTCTCCCTTGTTCACTCCAAGGGTAATGAAAACCGGGTAATCCTCCCAGTTTGTTGAGGTTTCATGCCCCAGCAACTCATCTATCATATTGAGAGCAGGTTTTCCATCGATTTCCAACACTACATTTCGATCTGCCTTTGTGACGGTATGATAGTCTGAAGCTGGCTGACAGCCGTGCAGAACGGTGGTGTCAAGACGGACACCTTCTCCGTGCAAAACCAATCCCATGGCTGCTTGCTGAATGATCTGGTCATCAAAGAATTGGAAAGTCGGGTTAAACTGTATATTGCCGATCATCCCCATGCCCGCCGCGGAGGGCCATGTCCCCAATGATTCCCCAATACCATCCATTAAATAGGTTCCGATGTTCATATCGAATCCAGAGGCCGAAAAACTCTTCACCGAATCGTACATGTAGATGAGACCTGCCTCCCCTTCGTAGTTTTTGCTGCCAATTTGTTGACCAAGCCTCTGACCCACCTCAAGGGAACCATGTTCCTTCAAGCCATGCTCGATGAAAGCATCTATCTTCACTGTATCGGATTTAAGAACCACAACACCACATTGATAGCCGTCATATCCGAGATAGTCGTTGGTAAGGATTCCACCGGCATAGCCACCTATCATGCGTGGTGATGGCCCCACCACGGATCGAACCCCCGCGTGGAACTGCTTTGGGCTGTGTTTAGCAGTTTGAAAGAGTAAAACCAGATCACTGGAATCGACCCCGGCGTTTGCCAAAGCCTTAGTGGAAGCTTCTATCGCTGCTTCCGTGGAGTTAGGATTCTCGCTATGTCCTATACCTACATAAGTTGCCATAATCAAAAAGGTGTATTCTATTGCTATTTACTGTTTATAATCCAAATAAACAAGAGGAAGATATTATTTTACGTGAATGGAATTCAAATGTTGATGTTTTGTGAATTATTCCTTTTTTTTTACCAACAAGCGTGAAGCCTGTTGATACCTTAATGTTAGATTAAGTATAAAATCAGACTGGAATAGGCTTTGATTTCCATTCCATTTTAAATTGACAAATTTCCATTGCAACTATTTTACCATTTTAACTTGAAGTGGCTGAATTAATAGAACTTTTCTCTATTTTTTCATAAAAACATTGTTAGTAAAACACTACCAATTAATAGCAGGGCAAACAAAATATTTATTTTAGAAGAAAGCCCTGTTGATGCCAATCTGGTTCCAATCATTACACCAACATATGCCCAAATCAAATCAATGATTAGAGCAAGAAAAATGATCCAGGCAATGAGTAAAATAAAGCTTCCATAGTATTCCGCTCCAGGTTTTGTAAATTGAGTGACAGTAGCAATTACAGCAAAATAAGCTTTGGGATTTAAAAGGGTTAGAGGAATACCTTGAAAGAACCCCAATTGCTCCGTTCTGCTTGATTTAATTGATGATGCCCTTACGATCTTATAGGCCAAATAGAACATATAAATCAGACTTAACCATTTGAACAATAAATGCACTGTGGGATATTGTGTAAACAACAGTCCCAAGCCAAGGGCAACCATCATAAAAATAATTACAAGCCCAATTACTACTCCGAGGATATATGGAACAGTTTTTCTAAATCCAAATGTGGCACCACTTACTGCTATACTTAAAGTGGCCGGACCGGGTGTAGCATAAAGTGCTAACACGAAGAGTAAAAAAGGAATAAAAGGTTCTACCAGCAAACTACGAAATTTTCAGTGCTGCGAATTGATCAAATAAAAAGGAATACGTGATCTACAATTCCTATGTTATTTCCAGAATAAATGACTATATCATTCATTTTTATCACATATCAGCCAATTGCATTATTTATCTCCTGCGATAATTTCAACCTCCGCTGGTACTATGAAAAAGAGGATACAACCAGCTTCAGATTTTACTGAATGTTTAAAATCCGGTGCTGTATATAAATAATCTCCCTTTGAAAGTGTCTCACCTTCAATTATACATTCACCTTCCATTACGAGTAATTCCTCTCCTTTTGGATGATTGTGGTAGGGGTAATGTGCACCTGCTTCAAATTTCAAAAGAAATGTTGGCGATCGTTTTGTATCCTCATCATATCGCAGCGACTTAACATAAATCCCTTTAGTGTTCACCCCATTTTCTAATAAAGGTTGCCAGTTTGATTGATTTTCGATGTGATTCTTAATGCTATTACTCATTATTTTCATTATTAGGTTGTTGTTTATTGTTTTATGATATAATATTTTATCAAACTTTTTAATGAAGTTTCGAAAACACTAATTATTATATATTGCTGATAAAGGTCTTTCCGTAATATTCCAGAATATGATTTTCTAAGAATCACTAAAATTACTTAGTTGTATTTAAATATCATGGGACCACTTTTGGGAATCTATATGGGCCGTTTTATGTACTTGGCTAGCTCATTAGTAATCATTATGTTTTAACCGTATTTAACACCCATGCTGTATTTTGTTTAATATTTTTTAATTTAAACACTGAATGTCTTTTAAAACTCCAAATGAAATCAACTTTACTAAACCTGCTTTGTATTCTTTCAGTTTCGTACCTCCTTGCAGATACTTATCCCAAAAACTTTGATGTCGATATTCGGCATTATCGGTTTGAACTGGAATTATCTGACAACACTGATGAGATTATAGGAATTGCCACCATACAGGTAATGTTAAAAAAGGCGGGTATCTCCCGTTTGAGACTTGACCTGATCAATAAAAGTGATGCATTGGAAGGAAAGGGGATGTCAGTAAGTTCGGTATGGTCAGAGGATATAGAGCTTACCTATAACCACAAAGATAATATCCTTTGGGTTGACCTTCCTCAAGCCAGCACCAAAGCGCAAATCATGGAAATAAAAATCAATTACCATGGTATTCCGGCAACTGGGTTAATAATAGGCCCCAATAAATATGACAGCAGGACATTCTTTAGTGATAATTGGCCCAATAAAGCTAGAAATTGGTTACCAACAGTAGACCATCCTTACGATAAAGCCACTTCTGAACTGATTGTTACCGCCCCAATGAGGTACATGGTAATTTCCAATGGATTGAAAATAGAGGAATCCATGCTTGATGATAAGCGCAAACTAACACATTGGAAGCAATCGGTGCCTATCAGTACTTGGTTGTATGTGCTGGGGGTAGCAGAATTTGCTGTACAGTATGTGGATGTTTTTGATGGCAAATCAATCCAAACATGGGTTTATAAACAAGACCGCGATGCAGGGTTTTACGACTTTGCCATACCCACTAAACACACCTTGGAGTTCTATTCTGATTACGTAGGCTCTTTCGCCTATGAAAAGCTGGCAAATATTCAGTCAAACAGCGTAGGGGGTGGGATGGAGGCCGCCAGTGCCATTTTTTACGGCGATAATTCAGTGACGGGCAAGCGGACTGACCGATGGCGTAATGTAATAATCCACGAAGTGGCCCATCAGTGGTTTGGGAATGCAGTTACAGAACTTGATTGGGATGATGTTTGGTTAAGCGAGGGATTTGCCACTTACTTCACTTTACTATATAGGGAGCATGCCTACGGCCGGGATGATTTTGTAGCAGGACTTAAGGAGGCGAAGAAGCGTATTTTCAGCTTTTACGAGAATAACAAGGACTATCGAATTGTTCATGATAACCTCTCTGATATGAGCAAAGTGACTACCGGTCAAACCTACCAGAAAGGTGCCTGGATCTTGCATATGCTAAGAAGCCAGATAGGGGACGATGCATTTAGGATGGGCATACAAGCCTATTACAAGGAACATTTCAATGCCAATGCAACCACGGCCGATCTAAAGCGGCACATGGAAATGTCTTCTGGTATTGAGTTGGACACCTTCTTTAACCAGTGGCTGTACAAGGGTGGTAACATTGTACTTGAAGGGGACTGGAACTATGACGGGAAGAAAAAAGCAGTCAGAATCAATCTGGAACAAGTGCAGCATGATGGCTTTGAATTTCAATTTCCAGTGGAAATAGGTATATATTTTGAAGGCCAGACTGAACCTTTATTTACCACCATCGAGATGAACAAAATGAATGAGGCTTTTGAAATACAAACCGACCAAAAGCCTTTACGCATTGAAATTGATCCAAATACCAAACTGTTGGCGTTATGGGAGTTTGGAAAAACCCAATAGCCCATTTGAATTAACCATTTATCGATTATGAAACCATCATTGAAAAAAACCTTTATATCCTCCATGTTAATTTGTTTTCTCTGCATTGATTATTCATCCGCCCAAAAACTATATCAGTCTGATTTCCCAAAAGAAGAATTTCAGGAACGCCGCGACAAAGTGTTTAATGCCATCGGTGATAAAGCCATCGCCTTATTGCAAGGTGCTCCATCAGTGCAGGGTTTTTACGTGTTTCGTCAAACCAATAACTTTTACTATTTGTGTGGGCTGGAAGTACCGCATTCATATTTACTGCTTGATGGACGCAACCGACAAACAACATTGTACCTTCCACACCGCAATGCTCCACGTGAGAGAGGGGAGGGGAAGCAACTTTCTGCAGAAGATGCAGAATTAGTGAAAGAACTCACGGGTGTAGACCGGGTAAAAGGTTATGAGGCTATGGCAGCCGATTTTGTTTGGTCATACTTGGTAAGGTTACCAAGCCCAATTTTGTACACACCTTTCAGCCCTGCTGAAGGCCATCTTCAGAGCCGTGATGAAATTTTGGCCGGGTTGGCCAGACAGTTTGCGGATCCCTGGGATGACCGCTCCAGCCGAACCGCTGATTTTATTCGGCTGATCAGAGAACGGTATCCTCAATTGGAGTTAAAAGACCTGTCCTTAACCTTGGATAACATGCGAATCATCAAAAGTAAAAGGGAGGTTGACCTGATCAGAAAAGCCAGCCAGTTGGCAGGATACGGGATTATTGAAGCCATCCGGTCCACCGAACCCGGTATTATGGAATATCAATTGGATGCGACTGCCAACTTTGTATTTTCCAACAATGGTGCCAGGAGTGAGGGTTACCGCTCTATTACCGCTGGGGGGCAAAATGCCTGGATGGGCCATTATTTTCATAATTCCGATGCCCTGAAATCCGGAGACCTGGTTTTGATGGACATCGCCCCTGATTATAAGTATTATACCTCGGACATTACCCGTATGTGGCCGGTGAATGGGACCTATACAAAAGACCAACGGGATATGTATGGATTTATCGTTGATTACCGCAACACCCTTTTGAAATACATCCGTCCAGGTGTTACGCCCAATCAGGTAATGGATGAATCTGCAGAGGAGATGAAGAAAGCCCTAAAGAAAATCAAATTCTCAAAAGATATTTACAAAAAAGCCTGTGAGGATGCCTTTAATTTCCGTGGGCATCTTTCACATCCCGTTGGTTTAGCCGTACACGATGTTGGGGTTTACCGAAACCAAACCCTTAAACCAGGCATGGTCTTTTCCATCGACCCCATGATTTGGGTGCGTGAGGAAAAGCTCTACATCCGGATGGAAGATGTGGTAGTGGTGACAGAGGATGGTGTAGAAAACCTTGCTGCCAACTTGCCTGCGGGGTTGGATGAAATGGAAGCCTTGATCCGTGAGGAAGGAATTGTTCAAAAGCTACCTGCTGTATTCAAATGAAGTTATTGTTGGTCATTAGGCAATTAAAACTATTTGCTCATTCCGTCATTTTTATAAAAATGTAGGATGTCTAGTCTTTTTGCCTCGTCATTTATATAATTAAGTTGGTCATTGGATTTACATAACTTTTCCAATTGGTTCCAAGTCTCGCTCCCCCTTTTGCCCTGACTGGAAGACTTGAAACAGCGGGGGGCAGTCATCTTTTTACTTATAACCAATAAATAAACCATACCCAGAACCCGGCTTGCTAGCCGGAGCTTTAAGGTAGGATTGGTTTATTGAGGGCATCTTGGTTTATGTTTCCCAAAGGAGTGGAAATAAGATTTTTCCATTAATGATTTGCAATGCATAAGTAATGATTTGCAATACATAAGGCCAAAACTGCTGGGTCACTACCATTTAAATAATAACTAAGTGCATGTCAGGCCTTCCAGCTAAAACTTCCTAATTTTCATCCCTAAACCAATCTATTCTAACCGATGAAAATAAAACAATTACTTGCAGTTGTGCCTGTACTTTTAAGTTTGGGAGTATGTGCACAAGAAACCCGAACGCCCAATGACGTACAAGATAAACGTGCCAGGGCCTTTGCGTTCACCAATGCCACCATCATGGTGGATTATCAAACAAAAATCGAGAATGCCACTTTATTGATTAAAGATGGCAAGGTAGTACAAGCAGGTGCAAATGTCATCATGCCGGCTGGTTACGCCACCGTTAATCTTGATGGGAAGTACATCTATCCTTCACTGATCGATCTCCATACCAGTTATGGGCTGCCAAAACTGGAAAGATCAAGAGGTGGAGGCTTTGGTAGTGCGGAGCAAATGCAAACCAAAACTGATGGTTCATTCAGTGTAAATGAAGCAATAAAATCCCATTATCGCGCTGGTGATGAGTTTGCTTCCAATGCCAAGTCAGCAGATGAAATGAGAAAAGCTGGATTTGGCGCTGTTCTTACCTTCAGGGCTGATGGCATCGCCCGTGGCAATGGTGCATTTGTCACACTCGGCAACAATTCCAACGAGGACGTGCTGTCAGAAAATACCACAGCACATTATTCCCTGAGCAAAGGTAGCTCGAGACAAAATTACCCCGGCTCTATGATGGGCTATATTTCTTTGCTTCGCCAGACATACCTGGATGCAGCGTGGTACGGTCAGTTCAATCCCAGACCTTTCAAAGATCAATCCCTGGAAACATGGATCAGCTCCCAGACCCTGCCTCAAATGTTTGATGCCGGCACATGGATTAATGTTCTCCGAGCAGATAAAATCGGAGACGAATTTGGTGTAAGGTACATTATCAAAAGCAACGGGGATTCATATCAGCGTATCAATGAAGTAAAAGCAACCCAGGCAACATTGATTGTTCCGGTCAACTTTCCAGATGCCTTTGATGTGGATGATCCGATAGATGCACAAAGGGTTTCGCTGGAAGATATGAAACATTGGGAACTGGCAACTACCAATCTAGGGCGATTGGAAGAGGCCGGTATCAACTTCGCCATTACCTCCGCAGGACTTGCCAAGAAAGGGGAATTTATTGGCAATGTGCGGAAGGCAATCGCCAACGGACTATCTGAAACTGCTGCGTTAAAAGCACTTACCTCAACTCCTGCGCAGTTGGTCCGAATGAACAATCAGGTTGGTAGTTTAAAGCCCGGTATGTTGGCCAACTTCATCATCACCTCTGCTGGCCTGTTCGAAGAAAAGACCATTATCCATGAAAACTGGGTTCAGGGAAATCCATATCGCTACAAATCACTTGATGTGACTGATTATGCAGGAGCGTACAATTTGGCAATAGATGGTAAAACTTACAAAATGGAGGTTAGTGGAGCCCCTGGAAGCCAAAAGGCCAAGATCGTAATTGATGATTCCACCTCGATTAACATCAATGGATCATTCACAGCCAGCCTTACCTCGTTAAGTTTTCCAGAAACCCCAAAGGCTAAAGTCAATATCCGGCTTTCAGGATGGACAACTGACTCTGGTTGGAAAGGTACAGGTCAACTGGTTGATGGTACCTGGATAGATTGGGCAGCTAACAGAACCGGTGATTTGGCAAATCAG
>CBDVAV010000007.1:0-22281 GCA_965372055.1 uncultured bacterium
ATGCAGGCTGAGTTTACTTCAGTTTTATTGAATGACCTGGCCCGTACCATTGAAAATGGGGAACAAGCAATTATTTTTCAAAACCGTAGAGGCTATTCCCCATACATCACTTGTGATGATTGTGCTTGGATTCCAAAATGTGAATATTGTGCCGTCAGCCTTACCTATCATCTTTACAAAGAGGAACTGCGTTGTCATTACTGCGGATATAAACAGCGTTTACCTACCAATTGTGAAGCTTGTGGTTCTACAAATATCAAAACTATCAGTTATGGCACCGAAAAGCTGGAGGAGGATCTGAAACTGATATTTCACCATGCAATAATTCATAGGATGGATTTGGACACTACCCGCAGAAAGCAAAGTTATAGTCGAATTATAAGCGATTTTGAAACCGGAAAGATAGATATCCTGGTAGGTACACAAATGGTAAGCAAGGGCTTGGATTTTGATAATGTATCATTGGTGGGAATATTTGATATTGACCGCATGTTGCATTTTCCTGATTTTAGGTCTGTAGAGCGCACTTTTCAACTCACCACCCAGGTAAGTGGCAGGGCTGGAAGACGTGAAAAGACCGGAAAAGTTGTGATCCAGACCACTAATCCTTCCCAAAAAATCATTGAAAAAATCATTAAGCATGACTATCAATCATTTTATGAGGATGAAATAATAGAAAGACAAAAATACAAGTATCCACCTTTTGTTCGGTTGATAAAACTCATCGTGAAAAACCCAGATAAAGATCTCAGCCAAAGATCAGCTAACAAATTGGCTATTTCTTTAAAACAACAACTTGGTGAACACCGAATTTTAGGTCCTCAGGAGCCAGTGATCAACAAGATCAGGAATATGTTTCTCATGGATATATTTATCAAACTGGAAAGGGATAAAATCAATCTCAAAATGGTTAAATCAATTACTAAAGAACAGATATCCTTATTGTTAGCTGGTAAGAAATTTAAAAAAAGCCAGGTAGTTATTGATGTGGATCCGGTGTGAGTTTCTTTTGAAGTCCATGTATCGTAAGATTAGGGTGATTAATATAATGATTGTTTATTTTTGAATTTTATGTGCATAATTTTAAATATTGAGTGGTTGATATTGGATATCCAGAAAACGCTATTGAATCATTAAATGAAATTTCTTTTTAACACTTTATTAATTTTGATGGTTATGTCCATACTTTTATGGTCCTGCGCTGATGATGAAGAAATGGAGATAGAAAATTTCGAGCCTTATTTTTATATTAGTTTTATTGATGTGGCCAATCCTGGAGTTGTAAAGATCGACACGTTATTCGTAGTAGGTTCAAATGGATATATTTTATTCCAAGATTCATCTGACATATTCGATTTCCCACTCCCAGTAACCGCAAAGGAAGCTATCTATACAATATCAATGCTTGGCAGGAGGGATTCC
This sequence comes from uncultured bacterium, assembly GCA_965372055.1. GTDB lineage: Bacteria > Bacteroidota > Bacteroidia > Cytophagales > Cyclobacteriaceae > CBDVAV01. Next base: position 1,423 of record CBDVAV010000007.1, read on the forward strand.
CTATCGTTATCATGGAACAGTGAAATCATACCTGGGATTGGGCAAATAGATTTTATAATATCTAATATTAAAATTGAAGATCATTCCACTTTTTACGACTCTGTAAGGGTTGAGTGTGATTCTTTGTGTTTAAGTAATGAAACCATTGTCAAAGCTTATTATTAGCCTTATTTTTACGCTAATACCTTTATTGGTATTCTCACAGGTGGATTTTACCCGTGTAAAGCGGGATGCATTTGAAGTACATGTTAATTATTCGAAGTTTATAAGTTACCTCACCAGTTTTGAAGAAAAACTGGAAGCCGGGGCAGGCTTGTTAGTACATGATCATTACCGGGTCAGCTTTAACTACGGTACAGCTAAAATACATCCTCAAAAGGCGTTTGACAATGCCATTTATAAGTCAGAGGGTGATTATTTCCGGGTGGGTGCTGAATACCAGGGAAGACTTCAGCCAGGATTTTTTCTTTCTTTAGGGATTGGTTATGCACAATCAAAATTTGATGATCAAATCACAACTATTATCAACAGTAACTTTTTTGAAGAATACGTAGCGGATCGGCATGACATTAAAGCCAATTGGTATTCGGTTATAGTAGGCTCTGAAATGGAATTGTCAAAAAATATTTTACTGGGTTGGAAATTCAGGTTGCGGTTTTTGGAGAGTCATGACCGACAATTTCCGATCGATGTTTACACGGTTCCAGGATATGGAAGGGCAGAAGACAAATCCATTCCATCTGTTAATTTATATGTTAAATATTCAATCCCGTTTTAATCAGCCAGAGACGGACAAGTATTTGATTACCAATTCATTGGCGGATAAATAAAAATCACACCTTCTGAGAAGGTGGCTTTGGTTTGCTCCCATAGGGGGCCTCTGAGCATTTTCTGTTTTTTGAATATCGAACACCGATTAACGATTTTATGCCAAAGGCATCCCTTTGGGAGAATTTTGAAGTATTCGAGTCACATCTTAAATCATTATTCGTTAATCGATATTCTTCATTCATTTTATGCCAACAAATACAGGCATAGCCAAAAGAACATGACCACGCCCAAAGGACAGGGTTTTTTAAGGTGAAATAAATAATCTCCGATTGATTGGATTGTCCGTTTTGGTTGGGTGGATCATTCTGCAATGTCCCAGTCAGAATTCAGAATGCTGATAGCATGATGGGCAGTTAAATCGTACTGACAGGGAACAACCGAAACATAATTATTGGCAATCGCCCACACATCGTTGTCTTCTCCACCATCAAGGTTTTCAAAGCTTCCAGCCATCCAGAAATACCTCCTGCCATACGGATCGAATCGTTGATCAAACTCTTCTTGCCACTTTGCTTTTGCCTGGCGGCATATCTTTATGCCCATTAATTGGTCCTTCCCATTTTGAGGAAAGTTTACATTTAGGGCCACTCCTTTTGGTAGCCCGGTTTTAATCACTTGATGGGTTATCGATTGTATATATTTTTCAGAATGTGAAATATCAGCATCAGGGTTATGATCACAGACGGAGAATCCAATTGAAGGAATTCCCTCCATTGCCCCTTCAATGGCTGCAGACATAGTTCCCGAATAAAGAACACTGATTGAAGTGTTGCTGCCATGATTGATTCCACTAACTACAATATCTGGTTTTCTGTCTTTCAGCACCAAGTGCTTGGCAATTTTCACGCAATCTGCTGGTGTACCAGAACACTCGTAGGCAGATATTTCTTCAAAGATATCGGTCTTATCGAGTCTCAGTGTGTTGCCAACGGTGATAGCATGCCCCATTCCAGATTGAGGGCTATCGGGGGCAACTACTACTACCTCCCCTATTTCTGACATCAATCTCACCAAAGTCTTGATTCCTTTCGAGGTGATGCCGTCATCGTTTGAAATAAATATCAATGGTTTTGACATGCACAAATGTAGAAAAGAAAAATGGGTTCTATTGGTATTTTAGTGGAAGTGGAATATTGAATATTCAAAATACAATTTCTCCCATAGGGATTCCTTTGGAACAAACATCAAATAAATTACAAAATACAATTTATAATATTTAAACCATTTCGATTTTTTCATCTAGCCAATTTTTATCATAACGACAGAATCACTAGGTATCTAATAAATTACATGGTTTTATTACTAAATGCATAGGTATTTTCAAAGCATTGTTTTGGAAATTTGAGTCATTGGAAATTATTTGTGATTTGATTGTTTTGTGATTTGTGATTTACTTTTTCCATTAGATTCGTTATAGTACTAAAAAATGAAGGAAATCGCTGGAAATAAATATTGGATAAAACAATCAATTCATCGGATTAAATAATGGCATTGTAATAGGACACAATGCGAGCGAGGTCTCTTTTTTTATCTACCCTTAGGCTATTTTTTCTAATATACTTATCAATTTCATTCCGTCTATTAGACAATATACTGATCAAGTCCCTCTTTTTTTTTGTATAAAAAGTAATGTTTCCCTTTTTATCAAGAAAATAAAAATCATAATCAAGTACTTGCCTGGTATAATTTCCACCATTCCAGTAATAAGATCTATTTTGTGAAGTTTTGTTTACAATGGATTCCCGGGCCAATAGGGTCATTTGTCCTTCAAAAACCACTTCAAAAATCAAAGATGACTTATAGTCAGCAGTTATGTTGAAAGGCAAAACATAAAATTGCCTGTAGGTATCTACTGTCACATCAAAAATTTCAAAGAAGAAGATTTTACGGGCACTTAAAGTATGGATTTTTGATCCGGTGTTGACCCTGATAATGTCATTTTCCAAGTCATATTTTACTTCCCCGTTCAATGTGTCCCCTGAAGTAAGTACCGCATGTCCTGAATGCCAGTATTGAGATGGGAATTTTTGACACAATCCTGATAATGATACCATCGTAAATACCAGAATTAATATGCTTTTTCCACTCATAACAATTATTTTTTCAAAATGCTATGCCCCATTTTATCGCGCTTGGTTTTCAAGTATTTTTCGTTGTGCGAGTTTGGGCTTACCTCAATAGAAACATTTTCTACAATTTCCAGGCCATATCCCATCAACCCTATTCTCTTTTTTGGGTTATTGGAAATCAATCTGATCTTGCAGATACCCAAATCCCTTAAGATCTGTGCTCCCACACCGTAATCTCTTTGATCCATTTTAAATCCCAGGTTAAGGTTGGCTTCCACGGTATCCAAACCTTCTTCCTGAAGTTTATATGCTTTCAACTTATTTAAAAGGCCAATGCCCCTCCCCTCTTGGTTCATATACAACACAACACCTTTGCCTTCTTTTTCCACCATTTCCATGGCCATGTGAAGCTGGTTTCCACAATCGCATCTATGGGAATGGAAAATATCCCCGGTTGCACATGATGAATGGACCCTGACCAGTACAGGTTCATTTTCTTCCCAAATACCCTTTTTTAACGCCAAATGAATTTCACCTGTACTTGTTTGTTTGTATGCAATAAGGTCGAAATTCCCGTATTCAGTAGGCATTTTGACCTCGGTTTGCTTATCTATTAAACTTTCCTTCTTCAGTCGGTACTCAATCAAATCTTTGATGCTCACCAGCTTAAGGTCAAATTTATCGGCTACTTTTCTTAAGTCAGGCAATCTTGCCATTGTGCCATCCTCATTCATGATCTCGACCAGGACTCCCGCGGGTTTAAAACCTGCTAACCTGGCAAAATCAATGGCTGCCTCGGTGTGTCCGGTCCTTCTTAATACGCCTCCCTTTTTAGCTCGCAATGGAAATATATGTCCAGGCCGCCCCAGGTCATCCGGCATAATATCCACATCTACCAATGCCCTGATTGTTTTGGCCCTGTCACTGGCAGATATCCCGGTAGTACAGCCATGCCCCAACAGATCAACTGATACAGTAAAAGGGGTCTCGTGCAAAGCTGTGTTATTCCCTACCATTAAATCCAGCCCAAGTTCATCACAACGTTTCTCCACTAAAGGGGCACAAATCAACCCACGCCCATGGGTAGCCATAAAATTGACAATTTCAGGGGTAATACATTCTGCTGCACAAATAAAATCCCCCTCATTTTCACGTCCTTCATCATCAACCACGATGATCACATGGCTATTTTGTATGGCATCAATTGCATCCTCAATTTTATCTAACCGAATCTCCTGGCTCATAATTTATTTTGTTTGGCAAAGGTAGTAATTAAATCAACCATAAGGTTCTAAGAAGGTGGCTTGCCAAGAGGTAAAGCCTCTTTCTTCCTCAAATTGTCTTTCACCTCGTTCTAAGTTTCAAACTCAAGTTATAGCTTTAACAACTTGCAACCTGTAACATGCAATTTCAATATTTTATCATTTCAACACAAAGCCTAATAAACTTCACTCACCGTGCTTGCAGAATGAAAGAATAATTCTTTCAGCAGGCAAGAAGGGCCTAGTTTAGAAGTAGGTACAAACCTATAATTTACTTTGTAACAAATGAATACTATTACTTGTTCCTCCACAATCTAATTTTCAAAATCAGTCTACAACGGTTCCCAACACCGTTGTAAACTGCATATCTGCTTTTTTGAGTTCCAAATATTCCATTTGAAGTTTCTCTATTTCCGAGAATTTGCTTTTGTCTTCCATTTCCCCTTCTTTAAGTTTAATTATCATCTTATGGTCTTCAATCATTTTCCTAACTAACCGGTGTTTTAACCTTATAATATTTCCATACATGGTATTTCCCAGGTCTTCCTTTTCATGGGGAACAAAAATCTTATATCGCGAAGTCCAATATTTACTCACTACATATTTTTCTGTATATGCTACTAGGTTAACCACCTCATTTTGGATAGTTGTATCATTAATTGTCAATAAGAAATCAGTGTCTATTATGTTGCCATTTTTCAACTCATTTTTAAAAGTATTGAAAATCTGTTTGTATACTGGAGTGGGAAATTCAACATCTTCAATTTCATTTATCAAATATTCATACGCGTACTGATCATCACTGATTTTCTCTTTGCCATAATTTATCAATATTCGTATAAACTCTTTTTCCTGCAATGCAAGGATTTCTTTATCCGTAAGACCAATCTCTTGAGCCTCAGCAGCTACATGGGTTTGCAATATCTCATCAGTAGGTATGATTTTCTTTTTTACCGATCTTCTTTTCTTGATAATGATTTTGTTCTGCTCGGCGATCAGAATTGATTCGTCTATATCCAGGATTTTCCCAGACTCTTTGATATAAACAGTTCTTTTTACCGGATCGGGAATTTTGGATATGCTGTTGACTATGTCTTTAATAGTCTCGGCCTTTTTTACAGGATCGTCCGCCGCCTGTGATGCCAACAGATCCAGCTTGAACCTGATAAAATCTTTTGCCTGGTCAACGAGGTAATTCCGAAACTCACTTACTCCTGCTTTTCTGGAATAGCTATCAGGGTCTTCCCCTTCGGGAAATACTACAATTTTTACGTTGAGGCCACCTTCAAGTAACATGTCCAAGCCCCTTATCGAAGCTTTGAGTCCAGCTTCATCACCATCAAAAAGTATAGTTACGTTGTCACTATACCTTTTAATCAGTTTAATCTGTTCCTCGGTCAAGGATGTGCCAGAAGATGCAACCACATTCTCTACCTTGTTTTGATGTAAGGCTATTACATCGGTATAACCTTCGACCAAGTAACAATTCCCTTCATTTCTGATAGTCTTTTTTGCCAGATGAAGCCCATATAAAACATTGCTTTTATGATATACATCAGATTCTGGTGAATTAACATATTTAGGGATTTTAGAGTCTTTCTTTAGTGTCCTGGCCCCAAAAGCAATCACTTTCCCTGTAAGGTTATGGATGGGGAAAATCACCCGGCCCCTGAACCTGTCATATTTTTTCGCTTCCTTCCTGATCAGCAATCCTGCTTTCTCCAACAATTCCTCTTCAAATCCTTTTTTTAAAGCCCACTGATAAAAGCTATCCCAGTCTTCCAAGCTGTAACCGAGGTCAAATTTTTCAATTAATCCCCCCTCAATCTGCCTTTCCTTTAAATATGACAGTCCTATACTTTTACCCTCATCATGCTTCCAGAGTATTTCTTTATAATATTCACATGCCTGGTTTAAAATTATAAAGAGGCTGTCCCTTTCATTTTGCTGGATTATCTGCTCATCGGAAAGTTCCTCTTCCTCCACTTCGATCCCATACTTTTTTCCAAGATATTTAATGGCCTCGATGTAGTTTAGGCCATCATATTCCATTATAAAGCTAATGGCGTCACCTCCCTTGCCCGAACTGAAGCACTTATAAATCCCTTTGCTTGGTGAAACAAAAAATGATGGGGTTTTCTCATTGGTAAAAGGGCTAAGTGCTTTATAGTTCTGCCCCGATTTCTTTAAAGAAACAAAATCCCCAATAACATCAATGATGTCAACTTGGTTTTTTATATCATCTATGGTCTTGTTATCTATAGTCAATTTTAAATAGTAAGTGGTAAAGTAATAAGTATTAAGTAGTAAGTTTTAAGTTTTGATTATTATTCAGGGATTTTATTAAGCCTCTGATAATCCTTGATATTTCATTTCCTTTATCCAAAAGTACTTTCGTTTTATTAGAATCAATATAGTTAAGTCTTTCCGCTAAGTAAAGCATTGATTTCATTTCACTGCAAGAAGCCAAAGCGATGTACAGAAACCTTCCAAAGTCTTTATTGCTACTCCTGTCAAACCCTTCGGCTATATTATTGGAAACAGAAACAGTTACTCGATAAATTTGATCCTTAAATCCAAAATCCTTCGAATCCTTGAAAACGGCATATATCTCCACTGCTAAATCCTGGCTTTTTGCCAGGCAACTATATCTTCAAATTTAATAATCTTCATAACTTACTTACCACTATTTTACTATTCACTTATTACTTACAACTATTTACTGTTCACTTATTACTACCTCTTTGCAAAATTGTAAATTAACTATCTTAAGTCAACGATTAAGTTTAAATTTGTCTACTAAATCAGAAAATACAGATGAGCGTATCGGAAAGTGATATTTTAAAGGCTTTGGGAAATGTAGAGGACCCCGACCTGAAAAAGGACCTTGTCACGTTAAATATGATAAAGGATCTTAGTTTTGATGGAAGCAAAGTGCGTTTTTCCGTTGTATTAACAACTCCGGCATGTCCTTTAAAAGAATATCTAAAAAATGCCTGCCTTGAAGCCATTCAAGAAATTGCCCCCAAGTTGGAAGTAGAGATCGAAATGACATCCAATGTTACTAGTACCAGGGACAATACACCCATGCTTCCGGGAGTAAAAAATATCATAGCAATTGCTTCTGGGAAAGGTGGGGTGGGAAAATCGACGATTGCTGCAAATTTAGCGGTAGCCTTGGCAAATTCAGGGGCTTCGGTTGGACTGATAGATGCGGACATATTTGGCCCATCAATTCACCTTATGTTCAACGTGGAGAATGAAAAACCCCAGATATTCAAAAAAGGTGAAAAGAATTTGATCATGCCTCTTGAGCAGTATGGGGTTAAATTGATTTCAATTGGAGTACTGACCCCTGCTGAAAATGCCATTGTATGGAGGGGACCAATGGCCAGTTCTGCATTCAAACAATTTATATCTGACGTAGAATGGGGCCCACTGGATTATATGCTGATAGATCTGCCTCCCGGGACAAGCGATATTCACTTGACATTAGTGCAAACTTTACCAGTTACCGGTGCCATTATTATAACTACTCCTCAAAAAGTAGCGGTGGCTGATGCTACTAAGGGTCTTGCTATGTTCAAGCAAGACCCAATTAACGTTCCTATCCTGGGTATTATTGAAAATATGGCATATTTTACACCAGAAGAATTACCGGAAAATAAATATTACATCTTTGGACAAGATGGAGGAAAGAACCTTGCAGAAAAATATGGTGTTGAGCTATTAGGGCAAATCCCGCTAGTACAAAATATTCGGGAAGGTGGGGATGTTGGATATCCGGCAGTCTTAAAAGAAGAAGCTAGCAAAAAAGCCTTTAGTGAAGTGGCCGAAGCTGCGGCAAGGCAAATAGCAATTCGCAATGCAAACTTCGAAGCTACCAAAAAAGTAGAAATGAAAGCATAGAGATTAATTTCGGTCAAAATCTTGAGCCTGATGTAATGGAATATAATTTATGAATATTTGCCACAAATGGAAGAGAGTAAACTGACACCGGCACTTAGAATGAGACTAGAACAGGCACTGGATGGGATCAGGCCTTATCTGAAAGCTGACGGAGGCGATATTAAAATCTTAGATGTGGACGTTAACATGGTACTTAAACTGGAGCTTTTAGGCAACTGCGGCTCTTGTTCAATCAGCGGTATGACTCTAAAGGCCGGAGTTGAAGAGACAGTTCGGAAATCTGTTCCAGAAATATCAAAAGTTGAAGCCATCAACATAACTTCACCAAATGATCCCGATGCCTGGTTACCTGGCAGGGCAAATTGACTATTAAAAACAGGAATTCGCCTCTTTCAATATCTATATGACAAAGTCGTTAATCTACATACTGGGCATTTTTCAAAATATGAAATGAAGTTTAATAGTAGAATCATATTCATTCCAGGGATTATGTTTTTATTCTTGATAGACAGTTTTATCTCTATTGCCCAGGAGAGATGCGGTACCGTGGAATATGATAACTATAGAAAAAAATCAAACCCTAATCTTGAAAATCAAAGATCTTTTGAAGATTGGCTAAAGCAACAAAAGCTAAAAAATGACTTTGAATCTAGTTTTTTAAGAACAGAGGCGTTGGTTATCACGATTCCAATTGTAGTACACGTGGTCCACAACGGCGAACCAGTAGGAACCGATAGTAATATTTCAGAAACCCAGATAGTCTCACAAATCGGTGTACTGAACGAAGATTTTAGGAGATTAAATGCTGATACCATCAATACCCCTTCGATGTTTTTTCCAGTGGCTGCAGATGTTGAAATTGAGTTTGTATTGGCAAAGCAGGATCCTGAAGGATTACCCACTAATGGAATATTAAGAGTGCTTGGAACACAGCCATCCTGGGGAACGAATAATGATCAGCAACTAAAATCTTTGAGTTACTGGCCTGCGGAAGATTACCTGAATATTTGGGTAGCGCCTTTGTCTAGTCCTTTTTTAGGGTTTGCTCAATTTCCTGTTTCAAACTTGGAGGGATTGGATGAGGCATCAAATAATCGATTAACGGATGGAGTGGTAATTGATCCGGAAGCATTCGGATCCATCGATAAAGATCCGGTAGCTAAGGTTGCTTCCCCCTTTGATTTGGGCAGAACAGCAACCCATGAAATAGGTCACTTTCTTGGTCTAAGGCATATATCGGGCGATGATGGTGGATGTGACGTGGATGATTTTTGTGGGGACACACCAAATGCAGGAAAAAATTATTTTGGATGTCCAACCCCTGGTTTGCAAGAATCTTGTGGGAGTGTCGATATGCTTCAGAACTACTTGAATCTTACTAACGATGGATGCATGAATATTTTCACACTTTGTCAAAAGGACAGGATGCGCACTGTGATGGACAACAGCCCAAGGAGAAAAACTTTGCCAACATCCCACGCATTAAATGCACCATCCATTACCTCCAATGATTCAGGCATAAAAAGGATCATATCACCCCTGGAGGGACACTGCCAACTGGATTTTGTTCCTTCTGTTGTAGTTAGGAATTACGGGGACAACCTTGTGATCTCATCGGAAATAAACCTATCCATTGATGGCATCTTAATTGAAACCATCACACCTGGTTTCAACCTTGCTCCATTGGATTCAATGGTGGTCAATTTCTCAATTGTTAATCTTGGTCAACCTGGTAATTACGAATTCAAAGTAAGTGTTACCAAAACAAATGAAGTAGTTGATTTGAACATTCAAAACAATCAGCAAACAGTTGAAGTTGTGGTTCCTGAATCAACCGTGTTGCCTGAATTTAGAACCTTTGACAATTTCCCATCAAACTGGTCAACAAGAAATACTGACCAAAGAATTGGCTGGGCATTGACCAGTGCCCCAAGCCAGGATCAGAATAACTCTGCTGTATATTTGAACTATTTCGAGTACTCAGATGCTTTGGGTGAGAGTGATTTACTCATTACCCCAAAAATTGATCTAAGCAATTCACCAACACCAAAGTTATCATTTGATGTTGCCTACGCAGTGTTTCGGGGATTTGAAGATGACGGGCTAATAGTTGCCATTTCTACGGATTGCGGCAATAATTTCGATCAGGTTATTTACAGTAAATTTGGCAGCAATTTGGCTACCACAGATGATACATCTCTGTCATATATTCCATCTTCCAGAACGGAATGGCGCCGGGAGGTTATTAGTTTAACCAATTTTAACAGCGAAAATGAAGTAATGATTGCTTTTATTGGTCAAAATGGCTTTGGCAACAATTTGTACCTCGATAATGTTAACATTACTGATCAGGAGATAGTTGATATAGGGATTACCAGGGTCATTACTCCATCGCTGTTATCCTGCAATCAAACACCGGACTTGGTTTTGGAAATTGAAAATTTGGGGAATACAGTGATAAATTCTTTCCAAGCTGATGTACAGTTAAATGGGACAACGGTCTTTTCTCAAAATGTTACAAATGTTCAAATCCTGCCCGGGTTAAGGAGGGCAGTTAATTTCGGACAGATATCAATCCCCGTGGGTGCTTACACTTTAAATTCCCTGGTTACTGTACCAAATGGCATTATTGATCAATATTCTAGCAATAACAGCATCACACATCAACTCATTAATGATTATATTATAGATGTAATCCCAAGCAGGGAAAGGTTTAATGAATCAGATTTCAACCAGTTACCATGGACAACTCTCAATCCAGATCAGGAGGCCAGTTGGGTAGTCACAAATGCGGCAGGAAACGGAGAATCAAATATGGCTGCAGCAATAAATTCCTTTAACTACCTAACCATTGGTGCTAAAGACCTATTGGTGAGTCCAACCCTTGATCTGACGGGCCTGAGAGAAGCCTCCCTTTTTTTTAAAGTAGCGTACGGTGTACGGGATAACGGAGCAGAAACATTAAAAGTTTTGGCCTCCATCGATTGTGGTGAAAGTTACCCTTTTACAATTTATACTAAAAGCGGCACCAACTTGGCTACAACATTTTCACAACTGGAATTTATCCCCACCAGTGAAAGTGATTGGAGAACAGAATATGTTGATCTTAGTTCTTTTGTTGGAGAAGGCCAATTGCGGATTGCCTTTGAGATTACCAATGGGAACGGTAATAATGTATACCTAGATGATATTGAATTCTTTGTTTCCAATGACCCAAATCCTGTTAGGGTCAATAATGAAGTTACACTTTATCCAAACCCGAGCTTTAGGAGCAAATTTCAGTTAACCTTCAATTTTACAGATAAAACTGATGTTAGCGTATCGATATTCAACACCACTGGTAAAGAAATAACGACAAATTCATTTCCAGGCACTTTAAACCAAACCTATGATTTTGATATCACTGGAAACTCCAGTGGTATCTATTTGGTAAAGATCGTTTTTGGAAATGGTAATTATAAAATTCTAAAGGCGTTTATCAGAAATGGCGGATAATTTGAATTCAACAGTTCTATTTCTTTACCTTAACCTTTAAGGGTTTATCTTTGAAAAAAATCCAAGTTTTTATTGATGGGTGATAAAATCAAAGTAGGGATACTTTTTGGAGGTCGGTCTGTAGAACATTCTATTTCGTTGCGATCCGCTGAAAATATCAATCAATTTATCAACCGGGATAAATTTGAAACCATATTAATAGGTATCGATCTTAATGGCAACTGGTTTTTGATGGATGAAGTATCCAAACATATTGAGCAAGGCCAACCGTTGAATTTTTCACTTAGCGCATCTGATCCAGCAATAATCAATAGTAAAACGGGACATCCAATAAAAATAGACGCTGGATTTCCGGTGCTTCATGGCACTAATGGTGAAGACGGTAGTATACAAGGTTTTCTTAAGACATTCGATATCCCTTGCGTAGGTACAGGGGTTTTGGGATCCTCGATCTCGATGAATAAAAGGGTAAGTAAAAAGTTATTGGAAAACGAGGGTATCCCGGTGGCTAAGTATGAATGTTATTCAAGTAATCAAAAAGGCGGGATACATTATCCTCGTGTAGTTGATGCCCTTGGATCGCCCTTTATAATAAAACCAGAATCCTTGGGTTCGTCGGTAGGAGTATCGAAGGTAAAAAGTGAAAGTGAATTTACAGAAGCCATTGAAGAATGCTTCCGTTTTGACAATGGGATGATTATTGAAGAATTTATTGTTGGCAGGGAGCTTGAGTGTTCCATTTTAGGGAATGATCCTCCAATAGCAACAAGACCAGGCGAAATTAAGGTTAATGAAGCCTATGATTTTTATACTTTTGATGCCAAATATGTGGACCCTGAAGCAGCACAACTCTCTATACCTGCAAATGTTGATGAGGAAATCCAAAATTTAGCGAAAGACTTATCTTTAAGAAGTTTTAAAATATTATGTTGTGAAGATTATGCAAGGGTTGATCTATTCTTAAGGGAAAATGGGGATGTCGTAATTAATGAGATTAATACCATTCCAGGATTTACAAACTCGAGCATGTTCCCAAAATTATGGGAAAACGAAGGCACTCCCTATTCAAAACTTATTTCTACCATAATTATACTTGCCATGGAAAGATTTCAGGATCAAAATGCTGTAATCAAAAAATTTGAATCTTCTTTAGATTAAAACAATGTCATCGAAAATGCATTATTTTGCAATCTTTTACATTCTCGAAATTAATTTAGAATGAGGTTGAATAAAATATTAGACAATATACAACCGTTAATCAAGATAGGTAAGCATGTTTTCTTAATCGCAATACTTGGACTTTTGCTGTTATTATCTTTCTTCTATATCTATTTGCCAATTTCCACGAACCATGGGGAAACAGTTACTGTCCCAGACCTTGAAGGAATTGATTTAGAAGACCTTGATGAATTTCTTCTCAAGCGCGATTTAAGATATGAAGTCAGTGATTCCAGCTATTCTGGTAAATATCCACCAATGGCTGTATTGCTGCAATTTCCTAAAGCAGGGGCAAAAGTAAAAGAGAACAGGAAGATTTACATTACCCTTAATAGAATAAACCCTCCCACCACGTCAATGCCAGATCTAACCATCGGCTCTTTAAGAAATGCAGAAGCTGTCTTGGAGAGTGCGGAGTTAATTAGAGGAAAGTTGTTCTGGAGACCAGACCTCGCTTTCAATAGAGTACTTGAGCAGAGGTATAAAGGGAGGATAATCGAACCAGGCACACTGATCCCTAAAGGTGCTGAAATTGATCTGGTGATTGGGGATGGATTCGGCAAAAGGTCTTTTCCATTGGAAGATCTTGCAGGGATGACACTGGAAGATGCTCAGATTCATATTCCAGGTACTGGATTGGAAATAGGAACAATTATCAACTCCGGTGATTCGGCACAAGCAGCTGGCATTATTGTCAGACAGGTTCCAGAGGCTGGATCAACAGTAAGAATAGGACAGACAGTTGATCTGTGGGTAGTGCCCATTGATTCGGCTACCAACATCAACATCAATCAGATTTTGGAACAAGATAGTTCAAATGTTGAAAATATATAAGATCAACATAGTACTATACTTTCTACTAACAGCTCAGATAGTTGCTGCCCAAATAAAAGTAGTACCTGTACCACGAAAGCAACCTGGGACTAAAAGTCAAGGATCGCTTAGCAGGGAGCATTCTTCTGTTTTGGATCTTCCATTTTGGGATGATTTTTCCAAAGCTGCAAATGTTCCGGATACAGCTTTATGGATAAATAGTGAAAATGTAAAAATAAACAACACTTTAGGCATAAATGCCCCTTCGATAGGTGTTGCGTCATTCGATGGGCTGGATGCATTTGGTGCCCCTTATAGCCTAAATGTCGAAGATGTTGGTTTTGTGGACAGTTTAACCTCCAAGCCAATCGATTTAAGTAAGGTTCCTGCCAATCAAATAAATTCGGTTTATCTGAGCTTTTTTTTTCAAAGAGGAGGCAATGGAGAGCTTCCTGATGAAGATGACTTTATCCAGTTGGAATTTCTCTCTCCAGGATCACAATGGATTGTTGCCTGGCCACTACAATTATCTGATTTAGTAACCGTTGCTGATATTTTCACAAGAACGATGATCCAGGTGCATGATTCCCTGATGCACGACCAATTTCAGTTTAGGTTCAGAACTTTTGGCAGACAATCCGGATCCTTCGACAACTGGAACCTGGATTATGTTTTTTTAGACCTGGGAAGAAATATCAATGATATTTATTTTCCCGATAGGGCATTGACTTCTCCCCTCCCATCGATCTATCAATCCTATACTGCCTATCCAATACATCAGTTTCTGAATGGTGATTCCCTGGGATTAAGAAGTATATCCTCATTTGTCCTTAATCACGAAAATCCAGCAAATATTGTCCAGGCAGGGGATTTTACGGCTTTTTTGCGTAACGCTAAAACCAGGGAAATAATAGATACCCTGAACTACCAAGATTCAGAATTATTCTCGGCCCAGCAGTCTAACAAGATATTTATCAACCCAATAGATTCAACAGCATTGGCAAATGCCCTAATTAACAAGGATTCCCTATTCCTGGAATTGGAACTTTTCATAAATGCCAATGATAACTTTTTCGTGTCTTCAATTGATCCGGTTACCCAGGATACAACCTTTAATTCCCGTTTTACTTATGCAGTCAACGACACTGTACGAGGTAATTTTATTTTTCATGACTTCCAGGCATATGACGATGGTAGTGCTGAATTTGGAGCAGGGGTAAATCAAGCCGGAGGCAAAATAGCATATCAATTTGCCGTTACCTTGCCTGATACTCTGGTTTCCATAGACATGTACTTTCCAAACATTAACGGATCAGCAGCGGGTACACCAATAGACATCTTTGTTCTAAAAGATCTTGGTGAAACACCCCAATCCATACTCTTTAAAAGTTCACTTTCAGTGCAAAACTCTTCTGCTATTGACCAATATCGTACTTATTCAATTACCCCTGCAATTATAGTACAGGACACATTTTATATTGGTTATCAACAAAACACCAACGATTTTGTTCCCGTGGGCCTTGATGTAAACACGAACACTGCGGATAACATTTATTTCAATGTTGCAGGGACGTGGGAAAAGAATACAGAAATTATCGGAAGCTTAATGATGCGCCCCAGGTTTGGATCTGGGGATACCATAACTGGAATTAAAGAGGAAATTATCTCAAATCTTATTAATGTTTATCCAAATCCAACCAGCGATCAAGTTTATATTGAGGGTGACACTGATTACATAAAAATCCTTGACCTTTTCGGAAGGGAATTGATTGTAAATATTATAGGAGATCATAACAAATCAGTAAATTTACAAAATGTACCTGATGGTTTTTATTTGATTAAAGCAGTTAAAGGCACCCATGTCCAAATTGTTAAAATCATTCTAAAACGTTGATTATGGAAGATATATATTGTACAGAATTGAAGCAGCGTATGTCTGATTCGGAAGAATTAAACGTTATTGATGTCAGGGAGATCAACGAATATCAGCAAATAAATATTGGAGGGCAAAATCTCCCATTAGCTACTATCCCTCATAATTTGGCTGAATTGGACAAGTTTAAGGATCAAGAGTTAATAGTTTACTGCCAAACTGGAATAAGAAGTGGAATGGCTAAAAAGTACCTTGAACAACAAGGATTTACAAAAGTAAGGAATCTACTGGGAGGGATCGTTGAGTATTTTAATACAAAATAACCTGATAGCCCTCAACTTTTACTCATCCCAAATAATTAATTAAAGAAATCCCATGGGTATGATCACTTTGGTATTCTCCCATATTAAATAGATCTCGGTGTTTTTCATGATTTTTTTGCCGAACTCAATCGTAAATGGCTCATAAACAACATCTGTTTTATCAACTGAAGCTTCCAATCTCAACACATCGTACTTCCCGTCATACCTGTAGTCGCCCCAGAGACCTACTTTTTCATTGAAAATAATCGTCCATGATTGTTCCCTGGGAATGGTAAATATTGAATAAGTACCAGCATGTAAAGTATCAGACCCAATCAATATCTTTTTGTTGGTAGTGATTTCGGTAGCTTCATTATCCCCTGTTTTCCAGAGGCTATCAAACGGAACAAGTTCACCAAATATTTTCTTGCCATTTTTATGTGGTCTGGAATAGGTGATTTTAACATAAGTATCATCATATTGAATAGTAGCCAAGTCCAGCGGACTCGATCTTGGTTTTAAAGGTAGTTGGGCAAAAATCTCAAGGTTGGCAATAAACAAAAGAAAAATAATGGTGATGTACTTAACTAAAGGCCTCATTAATTCAGAATAATTACTGTGAAGCAATAAATATACAAAGTAAAATTAGTTCATGATTGAGTGAAGGAATAATTTTGTGACCAATGAAACGACCAGGATTCGATGATATTTTTATGGAGTTGGCAGTTAACCTTGCCCACCGTTCCCATTGCATTAGAAAACATGTTGGGGCCGTGCTAACCAAGGATACCAGGATTATTTCAATTGGATACAATGGCCCTCCCTCTGGTACACAGAATTGCGATGAGGAATGGCCCGAGGAAGGCTGTCCCAAGGATTCCAAAGGCAGTTGCTCACTGGCAATTCATGCCGAGCAAAATGCGATATTGTATGCTGCTAAAAATAAGGGTTCGGTAGAAGGATCTACACTCTACGTTACCCTGGCCCCTTGTCTTGCCTGCTCCAGGATTATTTTTAGTATGGGCATTCGCAAAGTCACTTATCTTAATTCTTATGCAGAATATAAGGGGATTGACAAGGAGGATGGCATTGATTTTTTACAAAAATTTGGCGTGGAGGTGGAAAAATACAAGGGAGATCTTAAAAATGTCACCAGTATGATTTAATACAATGTTACAAGTTGCAGGTTTCTTGCAACTTGTAACATGCAACGAGGAATGATATTGGCTGAAAGGGTGTGAAAAGGCATTGACTTGATAGTTGATTTTTATTGCTTCTTCAGCAGGTGATTAATTAAATAATATTTACTTCCGAGGTTAACTCAATTCCAAATTTCGAAATCACAGAGTTTTTGATTTCCATGGCAAGCTGTCTTATTTCTTCTCCTGATCCATTCCCATAATTGACCAATACCAAAGCATGGTCTTTGTGAACACCCACATCACCCAGTTTTTTTCCCCTCCAACCACATTGATCAATTAACCAAGCAGCGGGTATTTTCATTTTTTCATTTTTAAGCTTGTAGCCTGGAATATTTGTAAAATCAGTGGTTAAGTATTCATAATCGATTTTATCTACTATCGGGTTCTTGAAAAAACTTCCGGCATTACCCAGTTTGCCAGGGTCTGGCAATTTCGATTGCCTTATTTCAATCACAGCATTACTAACATCCCTGATGGTTGGATAAGTGATGCCTAAATCAGCCAATACGTCTTCAATTGCCCCATATTCCACGTTGGTTTGAAGCTGTTTATTCAATTTCAATGTAACACTGGTGATGATGTATTTATCCCTGGCTTCTTTCTTAAAGATGCTGTCCCTGTATCCAAATTCACATATTTGATTGTTAAACTTCTCAATTTTAAGAGTGTCCC
The DNA here is from genome assembly GCA_965372055.1 of uncultured bacterium. Lineage (GTDB taxonomy): Bacteria > Bacteroidota > Bacteroidia > Cytophagales > Cyclobacteriaceae > CBDVAV01. Next base: position 19,069 of record CBDVAV010000007.1, read on the forward strand.
GGTCAATGGCTGACAATTCCTCAAAAACCTCTTTCAATTCAACACCATAGGCACCAATATTCTGCATTGGAGCAGCACCCATGGTACCTGGTATCAAAGATAAATTTTCCACTCCCCCAAAATCCTTGTCAAGACAATTCATCACGAAATCGTGCCAAATGACTCCAGATCCGGCCCTAATCCATACATGGTCATCATTTTCATCAACACTCTCTATATAACTTATATCCATTTTCAGTACCAGGCCGTCAAAATCATCAGTTAACAGAATATTACTACCGCCCCCTAAGACCAGGAGTTTTGAGTGCTTAAATTTTTCCGAACCCAAAATTTCAAGAATATCCCTTTCGGATTTCGCAACTGCGAAATATTTGGCAATGGCATTAATACCGAAGGTGTTTAAATTTTTTTAAGGATAGTTTTCCTCTACAACCATTTCGGATGCTACTTAGTTAAAAGTCTTCGGTGATAATTTATCTGCCCCAAATGGTAATTTAAATGAGTTGCCAAATGGATGAGAAACTGAAGGGTGGAGTAATTCCGGTCTTTCCATACTTGGACGGGGTATAGTTTTTCCAGTTCACCGATAGGTAATTTTGCCAGAGTTGAAGAAATAGCTTCTTTAGTCTCTTCCAGTTTTTGAATCAATTCTTGGCGTGGAACATTTTTATCTGAGAACTCTGCCTCGCGATTTCTTTGATAACCAGTATTTCCCAATACTACTCCCACGAAATAACTAAGGTTTCCACAAATATGCAGGCTCAAGTTTCCCGCTGAATTATTTATTCCATCCTTAACTTTCCATAAATCCACTTCTAAATTATAGGCATTTACCTCTTTAATAGTTTTATCGAGGTCTCTTAGAAATATATGATTTAATGATTCGAGGATAAGGTTCATAGTTAATCAAGTTAAATTAAGGTCGTCAATTATTGATTCAATTCTTTTGTCCAGTACATGTTTTACAGATACATATTCGGATTTATCATTCAGGGACTGATTAACACTGATATAAATTTTCACTTTAGGTTCAGTGCCGGAAGGCCTGACCGAAATCTTGCTGCCATCCTCTGTAATGAATTGCAGAACATTCGATTTTGGAAGTGTCAAACGGCTTGTTTCCCCAGACTTCAAATCTGTATTGATTGAAGATTGATAATCCATAGAGAAGTTTACCTGGGAATTGGCAATTGTTTTTGGTGGATTTTCCCTGAAATTTTTCATCATCTCCAGGATCATTTCTGCACCTTCTTTGCCTTTTTTTGTAAATGAAATCAATTTTTCGCGGTAAAACCCATGCTTCATGTAAATATCAATTAAAATATCAAAAGCTGTTTTGGATCGGGATTTTGCCTCCGCCATTAAAAGTGCGATCACGGCACAGGCAGAAACTGCATCTTTATCACGTACAAAATCACCAACCATATACCCATAGCTCTCTTCACCACCACAAATAAAAGTTTCTTTGTCCTCCAAATCTTTTATCAGTTCAGCAATGTATTTGAAGCCAGTTAGTGTATCATAGCAGTTCACATTATAACCACTAGCGATTTTTGCTATCAGGTCGCTGGTAACAATGGTTTTGGCAATAAATTCACTTCCTCTTATTTTTCCTGCCCTTTCCCATTGTTGCAACAGATATTCAACTATCAAGCAACCAGTTTCATTGCCATTCAGTAACTCAAAATCCCCATTTTCTTTTTTCACCGCTATTCCAACACGGTCGGCATCGGGGTCTGTCCCCATTACAAGTTCAGCTCCTGTTTTTTTCGCTTCCTCAATAGCCAGAAACATGGCCTCATTTTCTTCAGGGTTTGGATAAACTACTGTAGGGAAATTTCCATCAGGAGTAGCCTGGGATTTAACCACATGTACATTCCCAAATCCAACCTTCTTCAACATTTTTGGGATCAGGGTAATCCCCGTGCCATGAATTGGGGAATATACAATTGGAAGATCTGGTAATGCTGTTTTGCTAAAGAGTACAGCTTCCACAATGACATCCATGTACTCATCGTCTATCTTACTTTCCAGGATCTCTATTTTTTCCTCTACCGGAGAAAAGTTAATACTGCCAAGGTCGGTTATAGAATTTACTTCCTCAATTACTTCTTTATCGATGGGATGGATGAGTTGTCCACCATCAGACCAATAAGCTTTATATCCATTGTATTCTTTTGGATTGTGGGAGGCAGTAATCACCACACCACTTTGACATCCAAATTTCCTGATTGCATAGGATAACTGGGGGGTAGGGCTCAGTTCTTTAAACAGGTAGACATATATTCCATTGGCAGAAAACACAGCGGCAGTGGTTTCAGCAAAAAACCGGCTGTTGTTTCTACTGTCGTGACCAACCACAACTTTAATTTCCTGGTCTGGATGGCACTTTTTTAAGTAGTTGGAAAGCCCCTGGGTAGCCTTTCCTATAGTATATTTATTTATTCTGTTTGAACCCACGCCCATCACACCACGCAAACCACCTGTGCCGAATTCGAGTTCCTTATAAAAGGCATCTGTTAGGTCTTCAGATTTGTCGTCTTCCAGAAGGGCTTTAATAATTTTCTTGGATTCCGTATCGATATCATTGTTGAGCCATTGCAATGCCCTTTCCCTTTCATTCATGCATCTTTGGTGTTGAGTTATAAAATGCTTTTACAAATTACCACGAAGTTCCTGTTCTCTTTCTATGGATTCAAACAGTGCTTTAAAATTGCCTTTGCCGAAAGACCTTGCTCCTTTTCTCTGAATGATCTCGAAAAAAACTGTAGGCCTGTCCTGAATGGGTTTCGTGAATATCTGTAGCAAATAGCCAGTATCATCACGATCCACCAGGATATTAAGATCTCTTAATGACTGAATGTCTTCTTCGATTTCACCTACTCTGTCAATAAGGTCGTCATAATAATTATCTGGCACATAAAGGAATTCTACACCCCTGTTCCTCATTTCAGCCACGGTATGGGTAACGTCATCAGTGGAAATAGCAATATGCTGAACACCAGGCCCTTTATAAAAATCCAAATATTCTTCAATCTGGGACTTCTTTTTACCTTCAGCAGGTTCATTAATAGGAAATTTAATATAGCCATTGCCATTGGTAACTACTTTTGACATCAGGGCAGTATAATCTGTTGATATATCCTTATCATCGAAAGTGAGCAAAAGATTAAATCCCATCACTTTTTCATAAAAATCAACCCAGGTATTCAT
>CBDVAV010000008.1:0-22097 GCA_965372055.1 uncultured bacterium
TAAATCATCTTCCATAAATTTTGCTCTTTGCTCTACATGCACAACTCCCAATGTCCCGGAATTGCCTATGAGTGTGTGCAATTTACTTAAAATTTCTTTGTGGTCATTCTTTTTTATTAAAAGTGTAATGTCTTTTATGGATTGCTTGGTTTCAATTTCAAAGTCAAATAACGTCTCATTAATCACTTCTTCGGAACAATACTTTCTTAGTTGATCTATAACGAATAGGTTTAGGATTTTACTTAAATCCTTGTAACCAGCTTTTGTTGATCTTTTCGCATTTCTTACTTTTAGCACTTTGGATAAGATTGATCCCAGATTTGAGGTGCTTATAGGTTTTGAAATAAGGCCGGAGAAACTTTCCCCCTTGAATTTCATTTCATCATCTGTGGCAGAAAAAGCAGTCATGGCAATAATAGGTGGGCAATTTTTAGGATTTCCCCTCTTTATGAATTTGGCAGCCTTAATCCCGTCCATCACCGGCATTTGGATGTCCATCAGAATAATATCATAATTAATTGATTTAACTTTGTCTATGGCCTGCTGTCCATTTAAAACAATATCAACCCTACAGCCCATTTTTATAAGTATTTCTTCTGCAATTTTATGGTTTACCTTGTTGTCCTCGGCCAGTAAAACCCTGGGGTTATTTTCAAAGTAAAATTGATCAGGGCTTTGCTCCTGTGGTTTTAACTTTAATTTTTCTTTTGATTTTCGTACAAAAAAGGTAAACCAAAATGTACTTCCTTTTCCCCAGCTGGATGTTACTCCTATTTTCCCGTCCATTAACTTACAAAGCTCTTTTGAAATGGCCAGGCCCAGCCCAGCTCCATGATACGATTTAGTGACAGAACTGTCTAATTGTGTAAAATCTTCAAAAAGTTTAGTTTGGTCGGTTTTCGAAATTCCAATCCCGGTATCTTTAACCTTTGCTATAAATTTATAAATAGAGTGTTTTACTAATTTACTCCTTATATCAATCGTTATTGATCCTTGATGGGTAAACTTTATGGCATTGGATAACAGATTGGAGAGGATTTGTAATATCCTGATCTCATCACCGATAATGATAGTTGGGGTTAGGTCTGTAATTTTGGATTTTAGATCAATGCCCTTTATTTCTGCTTGATGAGAGAACATTGCCAATAACTTACTCATCATTGTTTCCAGGTCAAATGCCTTTGTCCTCAGCTCCATTTTACCCATCTCAATTCTGGAATAGTCTAAAACATTGTTAAGGATATCCAGCAGAGTATGAGATGAAGTTTTAATGGTTTCGATGTAATCCAATTGTTTGGGCATCAGGCTTGTTTTGGAAAGCAGATCCATAGTGCCAATTATGCCGTTCATAGGGGTTCTGATCTCGTGACTCATGTTGGCCAAAAAGCGTTCTTTGGCCTTAAGTGATTTTTCGGCAATTTCCTTGGCTTCAAGAACATCCTGATTTGCTTTTATCAATTTTGTGATATCCCGGGCTACTATTTCAATTATTGGGGATTCAACCGGGTCAAGCTTTTTCAAAAGTCTAATATTGCAAATAAAATGAACTTCCTTATTATCTTTTCTCTTTAAGATCAATTCGTGGTTTTTCAGGTGTTTTGTTTTTGATATACCTGATAAAAGTATGCTTTCCCCACTTTTAACCTGGAAATTTACCAGGGGTTTTCCTAATATTTCTTTAGGATAATAACCTAGTATATCATGGGCAGATGGGCTGATCATGGTTATCTTTCCTTTAGTATCACACCTGAAATAGAGATCCTGGAATGATTCAAAGATATTTCTGAACTCTTTTTCATTTTCAGTTAAAGCTATCTCCGCTTGCTTCTTGTCAGTTATATCTTGTGATATTCCTGATACCTCTATAACTCTATTTTCAGAATTAAAAATAGGATTCAAAAAAACCTGATACCAAATACTGTTTTTGCCATCATGGAAATTAATCTCAAAATCCAATTTATTTCCCTTGAATACTTTTTGATATTGTATTTTCCAAAACTTATCATAGGCAGTTGCTTTGTCATCACCCGCCAATATTATTAGTGGCTTTTTATCAAAATACTTGTTGTTGGCAATCAAATAATTTCGGTTACAAGTGGTGAGTTGATAATCCAAGTTTACAGACCAGAATTGATGCGAACTGGTTTCGAAAATCCCTCTTAATCTAGCAGTTTGGTTGTTGAGTTCAGATTGGTAATCAAAGCGGTCAACTACCAATGCCAATTGACTTGCCAGATATTTTAAAAGTCCTGAAGACCATGTTGGCAATGCATCGTGCTTATCAAAATGCATTATTCCTATTACGCCTAAATATCTTTTTTTTAGTTGGATCACGAAGCACTGGCATTCTTCAGGAATGATCTTTAGAGGGCTAACCTTTTTTGCTTTGATTAATTCGCAATACTCGTTTTTAGAAATAATACTGTCCCTTCCAATTACTCTTGAATAGGCCGAGATCTCCTCGCAAACTGTTTTGATTGCCCTACTGCCAATACTCTTGGTTTCGCTTTTCAGAAAAACAATTTGATCAATATTAGACACAATCTGTTGATCAGCCAAGGCAATGAATATTGCATCGATGGGCAACAACTTCTTTAGTTCGGAATATATTTTTGGGTAAAAATTATCGGGTTCAAATACTTCGGCGCTCAATTGTGAAATCTTATTGATCAGCCTAAGTATTTTTTTCCCGGGATACTTACTTTGGATATTTTTTTTCAGATCGCTAACCATATTTATAGCCTGTTAAATCAAATTTAACACTAATAATTATAACTAGGCATCTGTTGTTTAAGCATTGATTATAAATTAACTTATTCAAAATTCTTAGGGTATGTAAATTTGTGCAAAATTGAATAAAACCTTAATTGCCATTGTTGGCCCAACGGCGGTTGGAAAAACTGCTCTTGCAATTGAAATTGCATTAAAGTACAATACTGAAATTATTTCAGCCGATTCACGCCAGGTCTATCGGGAATTAGAGATCGGGTCTGCAAAACCGACCAAAGAACAACTAACACAAGTCAAACATCATTTCATTAATTATTTGAAAATTGAGGAGGATTTTAGCGCGGGTGAATTTGAAAAACAAGCGTTGAAAACTTTAAGTAGAATTTTCAGTGATACTGATATTGGGGTTATGTGCGGTGGTTCCGGTTTATATGTAAATGCAGTTTGCCATGGGATTGATGAAATTCCGGAGGTAAAGCCCCAATATAGGGAAGAATTAATAGCGGTGTTCGAGGAAAAAGGGTTGGCACCTTTGGCACATGAGCTTAAACTATCCGATCCTGAATACTATCAGCAAGTTGACGGGAAAAACCCTCAGAGAATCATCAGGGCTTTAGAGGTTATTCGCTCAACCGGAAAACCATTTTCAAATTTCAGGGCCAGGAAGAAACCTTCAAGGCCTTTTAATATTATCAAGCTTGGCCTGGATTTAGACCGAACCGAACTATACCGCAAAATAGACCAGAGAATGGATATGATGATTGAAAATGGCTTATTTGAAGAGGCAGGGAAACTCTTTCACCTTAAACATCTAAACGCTTTGCAGACTGTTGGTTACAAAGAAATATTTGGTTATTTGGATGCCGAATACGATAAAAATGAAGCTATCAGGTTGTTGAAAAGAAATTCAAGGAGATATGCCAAAAGGCAGATCACCTGGTTCAAAAAAGATACAGAAGTTAAATGGTTTAATGCCAATGATGCTGAGTCTATTATGGATTATGTCGAAAGCAGTGTCCAGACTATTGTGGGTTAGTTATTTAAAGCTGTAAAACTTTACCAATCCTTCCAGGCTTAGCAAAGTTGGGTTTGCTAAACTTTAAAAGTTTGGTAAACCTGAAGTATCTAAAAAAGATTCCAAATTTGACATTCTTGTTACATTCTTTCTAACATCTGGGAAATAAATGCCATTCCTTTAGGCATCTTTTCATTTTCTTACATGCAAAAGAAAACCTGCATGCATTTTCCATTATCAATCATTCTCATTTTAGTGTTTTGCATTTCCAACACCCAGGCACAACCAGCCTATTTGAATGATGTAAAGTCAGCGGCGGTTGGTTTTACAGGCACAACCCTAGCTCATCCCTCCTCTCTCCTTTCCAATCCAGCAGGCCTTGCCCAGGCAAAATCCCCGAAGTTATTTACCGGTTATCGTAACCACTTTAATTTTGATGGACTGAGCAGCCAATTTTTTGGCCTGATTTGGCCAACCTCCATAGTTAACATGGGACTAACTGTAGATCATTTAGGCGATGATCTGTACAACCAGCAGAGCATTGGCCTCACCCTGGCAAACCAACTTGGGATAACCTCCCTTGGAATAAGGGCCAATCTTTCTCAAGTTCAATTTTCCGGGTTTGGCAGCAAAAGAATAGTTGAAATAGACTTTGGTGGAATTGCAGAGATTACCAAAGAATTTTTTGTTGGTGCCTCTATTTCAAACCTCAACCAAGCATCAATCAGCAAATCTGAAATGGAATACCGGCCAACAATTATGTCTTTCGGCATATCTTACAGACCAACCTCAAAAGCTTATATAAACCTGGAAGCCACGAAAGATGTAGACCATGAGACTTCCTATAAAGCTGGAGTTCAATATGCTGTCCACAAGAGTCTCTGGATTGGGATGGGGATTGTAACCGAGCCCCGGATAAATACCTTTGGCCTAGGTTTCAGTTACCGGAAATTTGAGATTGATTATGCCATGCTCATCCACCCAGTCTTGGGCAGCTCCCATTTGATGTCTGTGGCTTACCGCATAAAAAACAAATCATGAACAAACTTTTTATGCTGTGCTTCATTTTACCAATGGCAGCTTGGTGTCAAGTCACAAGCGATGAGGATTTCCTACAACTACTGATAGAGGATTTTGCAGGAAATATGGAAGAAGACAATAACTATGACCAGTTGTATGAATCTTTGTATCAGCTTTATCTCCACCCCATTGATGTTAACAAAGCACAGAAGGAAGACCTTAACTCATTGCTTATTTTAACAGTTAACGAGGTCAACATGATCTGGAACTATATCAATGATAACAAGCCATTATTATCCATTTATGAGCTCCAATCCATTTCTGGAATTGATCTTAAAAAAATAAAAAAGCTTTCTGGTTTTTTACAAGTCAACAAGAATATCAATAATAATGGCAACTTGATACAAAGGATCATAAGGGAAGAAAACAATTTCCTGCTATTGAGGTACAGAAGAAAGCTTGAATTATCAGAGGGATACAACTCAACAAATAATGAAAAGAGGTTCTATGGATCCCCAGATCAATTTTACCTGAGATATAAAGTCAGCAGGCCTAAAGATTTCAGCCTTGGAATAACCATGGAAAAAGATGCTGGGGAAAGATTCCATTGGAAACCATCAAAAAACACTTACCTCACTGATTTCTATTCTTACCATTTTATGACAGAAGAAAAAGGACTCTTTAGAAAATTATTAATTGGTGATTATGTCCTTCAATTCGGGCAAGGCCTGGTATTAGGGGGAGGTCTCAATTTTGGCAAAGGTGCCGAGCCCGTACTTACCGCCAAGAAAGTCCAATTGGGGATAAGGCCATATACTTCAAGTACAGAATCCGGATTTTTTCGGGGAACTGCAAATACCATTTCAGTTAATAGATTCGATATCACCTCATTTTTATCAATCCAAAAAAGGGATGGGAATTTAAAAACTGACAGCAGTTTGAACAGTGAGCCATTTATCAGTTCTGTTCAATCAACAGGTCTGCACAGAAATATTTCCGAGAACCTAAATAGGCACAATTTTAAGGAAATCTCACTGGGTGGTAATATCACCTACCAGGATAGCCATGATAATCTAAAATTAGGAATATCAACAATTTATACAAAGTTCGCACATCCTATATCTAAAAGGAAATTCACCTATAACCTTTACGAGTTTAATGGAAAGCAAAATTATACCATCGGATTTTCAACAGAATATTTATTTAGAAACATCAACTTTTTTTCCGAAACAGCAATATCAGCCAGTAGAGGAATGGGGTTCATAGCCGGGTTCATTTCCAGTTTATCGAAGAGTACCGAAATCGCTTTTTCCGTTAGGAATTTCCAGCCGAATTTCCATAGCTTTTTTTCATCAGGTTTCGGTGAAAATAGCCGCAATATCAATGAACAAGGAATATACCTGGGACTAAAGATTCATCCGATATCCAGGGTCACTGTGGCTGCCTATTTTGACCGGTTCTGGTTTCCCTGGTTAAAATTCCGGGTCAATTCTCCATCATCAGGATATGAATATATGGTTAGAGCAGATTATTCACTGAAAAAAAATACCAAGATATATTTACAATACAAAAATGAAATCAAGGAAACTAACCAAGTGACAGTTTGGGGCAATTTTGATTTCCTTGTCGGCAAAAGCACAAAGAAGCTGATATTTAATCTTGAGCACAGCCCTGTTAAAAGTGTTAAATTAAAAACCAGGATCCAGAACAGTTGGTTTAGCAAGGATAATGAAATTACAAAGGGCTTCCTTATGGCCCAGGATATCAATTTTAAATATCAAAAGATCAGTATTGGGGGGAGGATCACATTATTTGACACCGATGATTTTAACAACCGGCAATACATTTATGAAAAAAATGTCCTCTACAGCTTTTCTATACCATTTTACCAGGGAAGGGGCACAAGAATATATCTAATTAGTAATTTTAAACTCAACCGTAATATCACCGTCTGGTTAAGATGGGGACGTACTACCCTAAGAAATACAGATCAAACTGGGTCTGGACTGAACACCATTGAGGGAAATACCAATACAGAAATCACAGGACAGATAAGGTATAAATTCTAGGAACTGGAGTTTACATTGGCAAAAATTTGAGGCTATGCACTTGATAACTTATAAATCAAGATTGTTTCTTGACAAAAAAAAAGGCCAGATGATCATCTGGCCTTTTAAATTGCTTTGCTCTGAGTATTATCCCAGGTATTCAGCAAGAAGCCTGCTTCTTGAATCGTTCCTCAATCTTCTCAATGCTTTTTCTTTAATCTGACGAACCCTTTCCCTGGTCAAACCTAACTCTTCGCTTATCTGCTCCAAAGACATTGGGTTTTCTTCACCAATACCGAAGAACATTTTGATGATCTTCATTTCCCTTTCAGAAAGCGTAGACAATGCCCTGTTAGTCTCAACACTGAGGGAATCAGTATATGCCATTTTATCGTCAGTTCCTGCCAAAGTATTATCAGCAAGTACATCAAGCAATGAATTACTTTCCCCCTCTTCAAAAGGAGCATCCACAGACAATTGCTTGGAAGTAATCCGCATGGTATTCCTGATCTCATTTTCATCCATCTCCATAATTTCAGAGAGTTCTTCCTCGGTAGGCATTCTCTCTAACTTTTGCTCCAGGATTGAAGCTGCCTGGCTGATCTTGCTGATTGAGCCCACTTTATTAAGCGGAAGCCTTACCAGCCTGGATTGTTCTGCCAATGCCTGCATAATGGATTGCCTGATCCACCAAACAGCATAAGAGATAAACTTAAAGCCTCTGGTATGATCAAATTTTTGAGCTGCTTTAATTAACCCCAGATTACCTTCGTTGATCAAATCATTTAATGTAAGATTTCTGTTTTGATACTGTTTTGCCACAGAAACAACGAACCTCAAGTTAGCTTTAACCAACTTCTCCAAGGCAACTTGGTCACCCTCCTGAATTCTCTTTGCCAACTCCACCTCTTCCTCGATGGTGATTAAATCCACTTTATTCACCTCTTGAAAATACTTCTCTAGAGATTGGTTCTCTCTGTTAGTAATGTTTTGAGTAATCTTTAGTTGTCTCATCTATTATTATTTTGTTTTCACTACTTTCACCCACCTTAGTAAAATGGGTGCAAAGGTAACAGTTGACTTTTTAAAAGTCAAGTTTTCTTAATAGTTTATACGATAAAAAAATACTTTTATTCTGAAATATGACATTTATTTTTCTAAAATAATAACAAATATGAGCCAGAGATGGTTTAAATAATGAATAATTTTAGACCATAAAACAATTTCAGGATGGATTTTTCCCTAATTTTCGAGATGAGATTGAAGAAAATTGCGCAAATTAGCATCAAATTACCTGACCCATGGAAAATTTAGCCGATGGTATCTCATTACTGATAATCGGGATGCTGACAGTTTTCGGTGTCTTGTTCCTGGTGGTGACAACTGGAGGAATACTAATTAGGATTGTAAATAAATTCTATCCAATTAACCAACCGGAACAAACTGTTGATGAAACCATTGATCCAAATGACATTATTAGAAGTGAATTGATATCAGCAATAATAGCTACAGTTGATAGGATTACAATGGGAAAGGGGAAAGTAAAAAAAATTAAGAGATATTAAATTTTTAGAGTTATGCCAAGGAAAATTGAGTTTTGTCTGCTTTACCGTGATATGTGGCAATCCTCCGGGAAATACGTTCCCAGAGTCGATCAACTTAAACGAGTTGCCCCACCAATTATTGAAATGGGATGCTTCTCGAGGGTTGAAACAAATGGTGGTGGTTTTGAGCAAATAAATTTATTGTTTGGAGAGAATCCAAACAAAGCAGTTCGTGAGTGGACACAACCCTTTAACGATGCAGGAATTAAAACCCAGATGCTGGAAAGGGGACTGAATGGGATTAGAATGTATCCTGTTCCTACAGATGTGAGGAGATTAATGTTTAAATTAAAGAAAATACAAGGTACTGACATTGCCAGGTCTTTTGATGGATTGAATGATGTCCACAATCTGGAACATTCTATTAAGTATGCTAAGGAAGGTGGAATGATATCGCAAGGGGCATTGTGCATCACTCATTCCAAAGTTCATACAGTTGACTATTACGTGGATATGGCCAACACACTTATTGAAATGGGATCTGAGGAAATTGCCATCAAAGATATGGCAGGAATAGGACGACCGGTATCTCTTGGCAAGATTGTGGCCGGCATAAAAAAACTACACCCTGATGTTCTCATTCAATTTCACAGTCATTCAGGACCAGGATTTTCAGTTGCTTCTATTCTTGAAGGTGCAAGGGCAGGCGCGGATATAATTGATGTTGCAATGGAGCCACTTTCCTGGGGAACGGGACATAGTGACCTGTTAACTATTCATGCCTTGCTTAAAGATGCGGGATTTGAAGTTCCTGACATTAATATGAATGCGTACATGGAGGTTAGATCATTGACACAAGAGTTTATAGATGATTTTCTGGGTTTCTACATAAATCCCAAAAATCTCCTGATGAACTCATTACTGATTGGATCTGGCTTGCCGGGAGGTATGATGGGAAGTTTAATGTCCGATCTTGAAAATAACCTGGAAGGACTTAACAGGTGGCTCACTAAAAACGGTAAACCTGAAATGAGCCAGGATGATCTATTGGTTCAACTATTTGATGAAGTGGAATTTATATGGCCGAAAATAGGCTATCCACCACTGGTAACCCCATATAGTCAATATGTGAAAAACCTGGCGTTAATGAATGTGCTTCAAACGATAAAAGGCAAAGATCGTTGGTCGATGATCGCCGATAATACCTGGGATATGATCACGGGACGCAATGGCCGATTGCCTGGGCCATTGGATCCCGTGATTATCCAATTGGCACAAGAGCAAGGAAAAGAATTTTACGAGGGTAACCCCCAGGAATTATACCCTGATGAACTGGATAAGTTTAAAGCAGAAATGATAGAGAACAATTGGGACCTTGGCGATGACGATGAAGAACTTTTTGAACTCGCAATGCACCCCGATCAATATAGGAGCTATAAATCAGGTAAAGCAAAGATTGATTTCGAAAAGGATATTGCCAGCAAAAAGGAAGAGTCAAAACCTGTTGCAATTGCTCAACCACAGGAAACTACAGTAACTCCAAAAAATTTAATTGTAGATGTCAACGGTGAAAAATTCAGTGTCACCGTATCTTATGGAGAGCATGAAACAACAAGCCCTGATCCAGTTGATACTGAAACCACTTCTGTGCCGCAGAAAAAATCGATTAATAATGCACTGGTAAAGGAAATCAGTGCACCTATTGAAGGGGTATTTATGCTCACAAAAGATTCTGATGAAGAACCGTTAAAAGTTGGGGACATAGTTAGAAAAGGTGGGCTTATAGGATATATTGAGTCAATGAAAGTTTACAATGCCATCATGTCTGAAGAAACTGGGGAAGTAGTGGAAATTTGTACTAACAATGGCGATCAGGTTTACGAAGATGATGTTCTGGTCAAAATAGCTTAGTGGAAAAGATCCGGTGGAAATACTAAGAAACATTTACAATATGACAGCCCTGGGTGATGTTCTGGATCATCCACAGGTGATAATAATGTGGTTGGTCGGGTTGGGATTCCTTTATCTAGGCATCAAAAAGAAATATGAACCCTTGCTGTTGGTCCCCATAGGTTTTGGAATGCTTTTGGCCAATGCCCTAGGAGGTGGAATGGGAGTGGTTCAGTCTAATGATGAAATAATGCACATGACTATCCTTGAAATTGCAAAAGAGCATGGCATTATGAATTTTCTTTATTACTCTTTAATCAAAACAGGGTTTCTGCCACCAATTATTTTTATGGGAGTGGGTGCATTAACTGATTTTGGCCCAATGCTCCGCAATTTAAGGTTGGCCTACTTTGGGGCTGCTGCCCAAATAGGGATTTTTACTGTATTGATTTCTGCTTTACTTTTCGGTTTCACACCTAAAGAAGCCGCTTCATTGGGAATTATTGGAGGAGCAGATGGCCCTACAGCTATTTATACTGCTATTATTCTTGCCCCTCATTTACTGGGACCGATAGCTATCGCAGCTTATTCATATATGGCACTTGTTCCGGTAATTATCCCTTTTGTGGTTCGCTTTACAATCACAAAAAAGGAATTAATGATCAATATGAAGCAACAAGACCTGGACTACCCAAGTAAGCGACCAATCCGCAATATGCGTACTTTGAAGATATTGTTCCCACTGATTTCGGGGGGTCTGGTGGCAGTTCTTGTACCTACATCAGTTCCATTATTGGGTATGTTCTTTTTTGGAAATCTTGTAAAAGAAATAGGTGCCACTACTGAACGGCTTCACAATGCAGCTTCAGGGGCAATAATGAATACCGCTACTATTTTTTTAGGTCTTTCAGTGGGGGCAACTATGACTTATGATTCCTTTCTTGATACCAAAACCTTGTTGATTATTACAGGAGGATTAATAGCATTTACGATTTCGGTGGCCGGAGGTATTTTCGCTGTAAAGGTCTATAATCTGTTTGCAAAAAAGAAAATCAATCCGCTGATTGGAGCCACGGGTTTAAGTGCTGTCCCAATGGCATCCAGGGTAGCTAATGAACTTGCCCTTAAATATGACAAACATAATCATTTACTGCATTATGCTATGGCCAGCAATATTGCAGGTGTGATAGGTTCTGCAGTTGCTGCGGGTGTCCTGATCTCTTTTTTAAGGTAATCCATAAAGTTTCGGGTTTCGGGTTTTGGGTTTTGGGTTTTGGGTTTCGAATTTCGGGTTTTGGATTTTGGGTTTTGGGTGTTGGGTTTTGGGTTAAATTGAAGCTGTTTAAAAAAAACCCTATGTTAGAGTCTTTGATTATCAATATCTGGCCAGTGAAGTATCTACTTCGTTAGAATAAGCTAAAATACCCCCTTTCAGGTTGTACAAGTTTTGGAATCCGTATTTTTCTTCCAAAAGGACGATAGCATCTGCACTTCTTTGTCCACTCCTGCAATGTAACACAACTTTCTTATCATGGGAGATCTTATCAGCGTTTTCAATCAATGACCTTAATGGTATTAATTCACCATCCAGATTGGCAACCTCATACTCGAATTGCTCCCTAACATCAATTAATTGAAAATCGGATCCTGATTCATTTAGTTCTTGGAGTTCTTGGACTGTAATTTCCTTAACCTTATCAGTGTTACTTTCCAGAGACCTTAGTCCACAAAACTGATCGTAATCGATTAGTTCAAATAATGTTGGGGTCTTTCCATTTAGAGGATTATCTTCATCCCTATATACCTTCAAAGTCCTTGTTTCAAATGTTAAGGCATCGAATAAAAATAACTTTCCCGAGAGGGTATCACCTACCCCTGTAATTACTTTAATTACTTCATTGGCTTGTAAGGATCCAATTATACCCGGCAATACACCAATCACCCCTCCCTCGGCACAACTTGGAACTAAACCAGGAGGAGGCGGATTTGGGAAAAGATCCCTGTAATTAGGCCCAAGAGTTCCTTCCTTATCGGTATAATTAAAAACTGACACTTGGCCTTCAAACCGAAAGATTGATGCATATACATTTGGTTTGCCCAGTAATACACAAGCATCATTTACCAGGTATCGCGTAGGGAAATTATCTGTACCATCTGCTACTAAGTCGTAATCCCTAATAATTTCCAGGGCATTTTCTGAAGTTAGTTGCTCCCTGTAGGCAATTACCTCGATATATGGGTTCTGAGCCAATACACGCTCACGGGCAACTTCTACTTTTGGCCTGCCAATATCTTCCATTGTAAACAAAACCTGTCTTTGAAGATTGCTTTCATCAACCACATCAAAATCAACAATTCCAAGAGTCCCTACCCCGGCAGCTGCCAAATACTGAATTAGTGGGGCTCCAAGCCCTCCAGTCCCCACGATTAAGATTTTAGCCGCTTTCAGCTTTTTTTGTCCCTCAATATTAAATTCAGGGATAATCAAATGCCTGCTGTATCTCTCAAGTTCATTTTTGCTAAATTGGATCTCTTTCATTATGCTTGGATATCCTGTTGTTAATTTAATTTAATCCTCCGGCAATTGCAGGGATAATGCTAATAATAGAACTGTCATCTACAAATGTATTTTCGTTCTGCAAGACCTTAATATCTTCATCACCTACATAAATCCGTAGAAAATTTCTTAAACTTCCATTTTCACTGAGTAAGTAACCTCTTAGATTTGGGTAGATATTCCCTAAGCTCTCAATCGCTTCAATAACTGTTTCACCTGATAGTTCGATAGTACCTTCATTGTCGGTAAACTTTCTCAAAGGTGTTGGAATAATAATTTTTGCCATGTTAATTTAGTTTTAAAGATGAATGATTATTTAATATTGTGATATGCTCTTCTTCAAATTCTTCATTTTGGTTTAAACGCCATGATGTTGTTTTTTCCTCCTTACCATCCATCACTGAAATAATTATATAAGAAAAATATGGAACTGCTTGTTTGAGATCATATTTTGAAGGTTTTGCAGGGTGATTGGGGTGCGAATGATAAACCCCTAAAAGTGCTATTTTGTTCTCCAAAGCAAATTTTTCAGCTTTGATATAATCCAAGGCTGAAATCTCAAACCTTCTTTTCTGATCCCCTTGCTTACTATTATTTACACTCATAATAGCAGTAACACTTCTCACTTCTCTATCATCCCCAAACATAAATCCACAACATTCATTTGGGAACGTACTTTCGGCATGGGCCTGCATCTCTTCAATGGCGTTTTTTATGATCTTAACTTTCATACTTATGATATCCCGTTAAATATTTCGTCATATTTATCTGCATTATCAGGGAAGATAGTAACAATAACCCCATGATCAATTCTTTCGGCCAAGTCAAGGGCCCCTGCCAGGTTAGCTGACGACGAAGGGCTTATTAATAAACCCTCCTCACTTGCAATGGATTTTATTAAATCCACGGCAGTTTCGGAGCTTACTATTTTATTTTCATCAGCAAGCCCTGGCTGATAAATTTTAGGCTGTAAGGCAGTATCCATGTGCTTCCAACCTTCCAGTCCATGCAAGGGTGAGTCGGGTTGTAAAGCAACTCCTAATATATCCGAATTAAGCTCTTTTAACCGAGTCATTGTTCCCCTGAAAGTTCCTGAAGTTCCTAATCCAGCTATAAAATGTGATACATTCCCAGAAGTGCTATTGTAAATTTCTTCGGCAGTTGTATGATAATGCGCTTTCCAATTATTATCGTTTCCATACTGATCAGCATAAAAATACTTGCCAGGATTTTTTTCTAATAGCTCTTTTGAATGGGATTGTGCTTCATCCGTCCCTCCAAAAGGGGATGTTAAAATTAATACTGCACCTAAAGCTCTTAAAATTGATTTCCTTTTAGTGGACGCATTTTCAGGAAGACATATAGTAATGGGAATACCTAATTTAGCACAAATAATAGCGTAAGCAATTCCAGTGTTACCGCTGGTGGCATCAAGAAGAATTTTTCCATCAGAAATATCTCCCGATAAAATACCGGCTTTGATTATATTAAATGCAGGCCTGGCTTTCACACTTCCCCCCAACTGTAACCACTCTAATTTTGCAAAAATTTTGACATTTTCATTCTTGATTAAATTTGTAATGGGATACAAAGGAGTATTTCCAACAAAACTTTCTAGTTGAATGATTTTATTTACCAGTAATTGATCTTGCTCTTTTACTAACATTGGAGGTCTATACAATATTTTGATTTATTCTTTAAAAATTTGCAAATGGAATCAAACCAGATTTAGATAAATGGTTAATAATTTTGTGATATGGGCAGGATCCAAAACCCATTGCAGATACAGCCCTTCTCACTGTACCGGCTGAAGTTTCATCAAAATTCCTGAATAAGTGAATTTGGGAATCCGATGGTCTACTTCAGATTACTACTACAACAACAGCAACAACAAAAAAAATAATTCTGGATTTGAAAAGAATTAGCGCTTGATAAATTGAAGAATTGGCATAAAGAGGATAGTTTGAAGTCATGAATAACAGAATTCAATAGAATTTTCATTTTTTGCGCTTAATAAAATACGATGTTATAATCGGTTATACAGAAAACTAAATGGTAAAGTTCCAAAGATAACTAATTAATTTCAATTTGCTTTCGCAACGTTCTGATTATCAGTATTTATTGTAGAACACAATAAAGCAAATGACCTACTTCATTAAGAATTTGATAACATTTAATAAAGCTCTAAGATTATCATTTCGCAAAATTGTATACCTGGATGCCACCAAATATATTGATCAAATGCCAATGAAATTATCATTTATTTAGATTCCCCTGATTACCAATACGCTATTAATCGTATAAATTGCGACATTAATCTAAGACTAATTAAGATTTGGTTTAATTTTACGGCCAAAGATTAACTAATTAATTAATTATAAAACCTTTATTAACTAGTATAAGATTACTTTGGGTCTTTATACCTCTTTTATGCTATAATGATCTTTTTGGCCAAAGAGGGGTTGTCTTAACGCCCGGGGATTTCGTTCTGGATCCCAATGTGGATGGTTATGTCTCAGAAACAACTAATGGATTTTCCACTGATGGTTTTTATGTAGATGAGTTTGAACTCAAGATGTTTGGCATTCCCATTTCAGAGAGTGGGGAAGTACTTAATGATATCCAAGCAGGCGCTGCCTGTGGAACTACTGAATTAGCTGTTGACACCACAGGGTTTGCTGCCTATGGTTTACTGGATGATTTTGGAAATCTTATTTTTAGGTTTCGGTTAGCTGGTGACAGACCAAGTGTGGAAGCTTATACAGTACTAGTGGATACCGATGGCCTTTTCGGTGATGCCGATCCCAATCAAACCCCAAATAATCCTGGATTTGAGTTAGATATAACTTTAATCAAAAATCAAAGGGTTTCAGTTTTTAATCTTGATGGCCAGGATGGATGCCCGGCAGAAGTACTCACCTATGATATAGATACGCATTATCAAAAATCGATTGCGGGAACCGAAAGTTGTGATGATGCTGATTTTTTCTATGATTTTTATGTGCCCTTAGGAGATCTGATTACGGAATTCAATATTGACCTTGATACTGAAATGCAGTTTTTTGCTGTTACCAATGTATCGGCAACTTGTGCATTAGGAGGGAAAATATCCGATGTTGGCGGTGTGGACGATACCGAATTTGATGGGTGTAATGTTTGTGCTTTCACGACACTATCTGAATCACAATGCCCCACTGCCTTAAATGATCTTTGTAGTGACTGTGGGGGGTTTTCATTAGGCGCCACACCCAGGCCTGAAATTAATGCACCATTAAAAGTAGGAGAAACAGAAATTACAGGTACTGCCGAGCCAGGCGCTGATATTTTTCTAGACATATACGATGCTGCGGATATCTTAATAGATCAAGACACGACTCTAGTTGATGGGAATGGGGATTGGTTAGCCATGTTGGCAAATCCATTGGCCATTCAGGATTCAGTTACTGCCAGGGCCCAAATTGAGCCAGGCTGTACCTCTGGCATTTCAGAATCAGATTTGAGCTTTGAAATCGTTGTACTTAACGAACCACCCGTACTAACCGGCTCAGGCACTATTCTGGACTACACGGAGAATGACGGCCCAGTGTCCATTGATAATAATATAATTGTAGCAGACATAGACGATACTGAAATTGATGGAGCAGTTGTCACTGTGGTTCAGAATTATACCCCAGCAGAAGATTTAATCGTCTTTAACGACCAATCGGGTATAACGGGGTCGTTTGATTCAGGCACAGCAACACTTACCTTAACAGGAAAGGCAACCTTGGCAGAATACACGGTTGCCCTGGCAAGTATTACCTATGAAAATTCAAGCGAAGATCCTGATACCTCTCCTAGGCAGGTAAGCTTTGTGGTCAACGATGGCCTGGATGACAGTAATATAATTGTAAGGGTTATCAATGTTATTTCAGTAAATGATCCACCGGTTTTTTTAGATCCTTCACTATTCCCAACTGATACCTTAACATTTGATACTGATGAGGATGTTACATTTGAAATATGTGTCGATGTGGCTGATCCTGATAATGGTCCAGTAGAGTTGGTGGATGCTCAATCGTTATCAGGCAACTCAACACTGAATATAAGTGTTATTGATCCGCTTTGCTTCGATTTTATTCCAGACCCTGATTTTAACGGTGTAGATTATTCCCGGATCATTGGTTGCGACCAGGCAAATCCGGCACTTTGTGATACCCTTATTGTTAAAGTGAACGTTAATCCGATCAATGATCCTCCTCAAATATTGATTGGTGGTCTTCCCCTGGATACATTAAGTATCACAACACCTGAAGACACACCTATTGATGAATGTTTAACAGTTACCGATGTAGATGGAAATGCCTTGGATCTGACTTTTGGCACTTCGATCACCGGTAATGGAACATTCGATCCAAATCCTACCGGAGATCTCTGCTTTAACTTCTCTCCGGACACAGATTATAATGGACTGGAATATGGTAAAGTTGCTGTAAAGGACAATGGTGTTCCCAGTCTGACAGATACCATAGTGGTTGAGATAGATATAACCCCGGTCAATGATCCACCGGTTATAACTGGTTCAGCTATACCTCTTCTATACACCAATGGAGATGGTAGTGTGGTGATTGATAATACAATAAATATTACCGATGTCGACGACTCCAATATCGAAAGCGCAACAGTTACCATTACAAATAATTATGTTGTAGCAGAAGATTTCTTAAATTTTGTAGATCAAAATGGCATTACAGGTAGTTTTGCTGGTGCAACAGGTATACTTAGCTTAACAGGTACTACCACTTTGGCCAATTACACAACAGCATTGGCCAGTGTGGAATATGAAAAAACAGGTGTCAGCAGTATCAAAACAAGAAGGGCAACATTTGTAGTGTTTGATGGAACAGATAACAGTACAGGGTTTGTTAGTTTTATAGATATCAGCGGTGTCAACCAAGCTCCGGTAATTGTAGATGATGGGAATGATACCATCTTTGTAAGCACCAATGAAGATACACTAATTGACATTTGCCTGGTAGTAAATGATCCTGATGACGATTTGCTCGCCATTGATAATGTAATATCCAATACAAACAATGGTGTTGTAGATGTAAGCAATCCTAATCTTCTCTGTTTTTCATTTATCCCTGATGCTGATTTTAATGGACTGGAAATACTAGTAGTTAATGTATGCGACCAGATAACTGTAGATAGTAAATGTGACAATGTAGTAATCGTTATTGATGTACTTCCTGTAAATGATCCTCCAGTAATATTAGTGGGAGGAGTTCCAGCAGATACAATTTCAGTGACTACCCCAGAGGATACGCCAATTGATGTTTGCCTGGATGTTGCTGATATAGACTCCAATAACTTGGATTTGAATTCAGGAAGTTCATTAACGGGAAACGGAACTTTTGATGTTAATCCAACTGGTGACCTCTGTTTTAATTTTATTCCAAATCCAGATTTTTCCGGAGTTGAAATTGGGAAAGTTTTCGTTTGCGATGATGGAATTCCAAGCTTATGTGATTCAATTATTGTGGTTGTGGATGTGACACCCGTAAATGATCCCCCAGTATTTCTTGATCCTTCACTTAATCTCGTGGACACCTTATTTTTCAGCACTGATGAAGATGTGTCACTTGATATTTGTATTGATGCCAATGATATTGACAATGGCCCAGTGGAAATTGCATCCGCCATTTCTTTATCAGGAAATGCCTCTTTGAGCTTAAGCCTTACAGATGCACTTTGTTATACTTTTATACCAAATCTTGATTTCAATGGCAGGGATATCTCCAGGGTCATTGGCTGTGACCAAGGCAATCCTGCCCTCTGTGATACAGTAATAGTTGTGGTTGATGTTTTACCTATTAATGATCCTCCAGAAATATTGCTTAATGGACAGCCAATTGACACTTTGAATATCTCTACCCTTGAAGATACTCCAGTGGAAACATGCCTTGATGCAGCAGATGTTGATGGGGATAATCTTGATGTTACTTATGGCACTTCCATTACAGGAAATGGGATATTCGATGTAAATCCCCTGGGCGACCTTTGCTTTAATTTTATACCTAACCTTAATTTTAATGGGCAGGAATTAGGACTGGTAGCGGTATGTGATAACGGGGTTCCTAGTCTCTGTGATACCGTGGTAGTGGTTGCTGATGTGATCCCGGTTAATGATCCACCGGTACTACTTGATCCTTCACTTAACCTGGTGGACACCCTATACTTCACCACTAATGAAGACACTAACTTTGGAATTTGTATTGATGCCGATGATCCCGATGTGGAGGATGTTGAAATTATTGATGCCCTATCACTCACCGGAAATGCAAGCATCAACCTAAGTATTTCCAATGCCCTTTGCTATACCTTCATGCCAAATCTGAATTTTAACGGCAGGGAAATTACCCGGATCATAGGTTGCGACCAGGGAAACCCAGCACTTTGTGATACTATATTTGTTGTAGTTGATATTTTACCCATCAATGATCCGCCTGTGATTAGTACCGACACTTTGAACCTAGTTACCGATGAAGATATACCTATAAATTTCTGTCTTGATGTCAATGACCCTGACAATCCAACTTTGGAATTGGCAGACCTGATATCAACTGGTAATGGTATTTTTTCATCTTCATCTTCAAATCCTTTCTGTTTTGACTTTGTCCCTAATGAAAACTTCAACGGTAGTGATTTGGCAACTATATCCATTTGTGACGGCGAATCACCAACATTATGTGATACTGTAATTGTTGTGATTGATGTTTTGCCAGTTAACGATCCACCCGTGGCAATTGATGATACTATCAGATTGTTGAGGAACCGGTCATCGACCAAAGATTTGTTGGCTAATGATAGTGATATCGATGGGGATAATCTCACCATTGACCAGACTTTGGAATCACCTCCTCTCCATGGATCGGTAGTTATAAACCTTGATGGGACGGTAACCTATACACCCAGCCTGGCATTTTTCGGGGAAGACAGCTTTAGCTACCAGGTTTGTGATGATGGCAACCCGTCCCTTTGTAGTGCAGCCAACGTGCTTATTGAGGTTGAGAATGTAGACCTTGTTGTTTATCAAGCGGTTTCACCAAATGGTGATGGTATTAATGATTTCTGGGAGATCAAAGAAATTGGATTTTTTGGAAATAACCTTGTACGCCTGTTCGATAGGTATAACAATATAATATTCGAGATGCCAGGTTATAACAATGATGACCGGGTTTGGATTGGTCAGACAAATGAAGGCCTTGCGAAAAGTGAGGCACCGGATGGAACTTATTACTACATTATTAACCTGGGGGATGGCAGTAAAATTCTCAGCGGTTTTGTGGTGTTAAAAAGAGAATAGGATGAGGCTTTGTCTTGTAATTACTTATATACTTATAGCTAACCTAGGTGCTTTTGCACAGCAACAAGCCACCTATTCTCAGTACATGTTTAACGGCTTGGCAATAAACCCCGCCTATGCTGGCCACCACGGGGTATTAAGTGCTACTGCCTTGGGCAGAGTCCAGTCACTAGGTGTTGATGGGGCTCCTGAAACACAAACATTTTCCATACACACTCCGCTGTTAAAAGAGAAGTTCTCGGTTGGGCTACTTTTTATCCGTGATAAAATTGGTGTTATTGAACAAATGAGCTTTAATGCATCATATGCGTATAGGATCAAATTGAGTGAAAAGGCGAGATTGTCTTTTGGATTGCAAGCCGGGTTTGGATCATATAATGCAGAGTATACAAAACTAGTCATGCCCCCGAACACTATTGACCCGGTATTTAATGGAGATGTTAAATCGAGCCGACCCAATTTTGGTTTTGGCATGTTCTTTCATAATGAGAAGTTTTATGCTGGTGTTTCCTTGCCTCATTTAGTAAACAACGTGTTTGATCGTGGTGCTGATTTTGTTACCGTACAGCAGGACAAACCAATTATATTTAATGCCGGATATGTTGTAACGTTGAGCAGGGCGTTCAAACTAAAGCCAAACATGTTATTAAAGGTAGTGAATGGAAGAACCGTGGAATTCGATTTCAATCTAAATCTTTTAATAGATGAGGTTTTGTGGTTAGGTGCATCAATTAAAACCATTAATGCTGTAAATATTATATTTGACGCACAGATTACTAACCAGATCAGAATGGGATATTCTTATTCTATTACTACTAATAGTTTCAGACAGGCTGATTTGGGATCACATGAATTAATGCTTAATTATAGGTTTAACTACCCCAAAGAAGGAATTATTAATCCCCGGCACTTTTGAGTAAGCTTAAAACCATATCGCTGATAATAATGTTGGCAGCTGGTAGTGGTTGGGCTCAAAGCACGAACGTATCTACATTATTCCATAGTAATTTTAGAAAGGCCGAGATTTTTTACAAAAAGCTGGCCTATAGAAATGCCATAGAGTTATATCTTCGTGAGCTTGATAAAAAGCCTGCAAACACTATTGCCAAGCTTCGGATCGCAGATAGTTACCGTGTATTGGAAAATCTGTCAAGGGCCGAAGAATGGTATAAAAAAGCCTTTGAAGAAGACATCCCGGACAGCTACTATATGTATGACCTGGCCCAGATATTATCATCAAACGAAAAGTATGCAGAAGCAAGGGAGTGGTACAATAAATACCGGTTCGAAGCCCAGGGGGATGTCCGCCCAAAGGAGAAGATAGCATTTATAGATAATATGGATTTCTACCTAAGGGATTCATCCCTGTTCTATGTTGATCTTGCCAATATTAATTCTGAGCATTCTGATTTTGGAAGTGTATATTTTAATGGAGGAGTTGTATTTCTATCTTCCAGGGACCAGGACTTATTTATCAAACATCAAAGTTCATCTGCACAATCTGAGGATGAATCGTTACTGGATATGTATTATAGTGAATTTGATAGCGGTAATAAATTTAAAACCCCTGTGAAATTTCATAAAAAACTCAACTCAAAATACCATGAAGGCCCAGTTACATTCTATGAAAAAGGGAACAAGATAGCCTTCACAAGAAATAATTATCATGAAGGTGCAGAAATAAGAAGTTCTGATGGGACATTAAAGCTGAATATTTATTTTGCCGAACTTAATGAAGAACACGAACTTACAAAATTGACCCCTTTTGAATTTAACAATAATGAATATTCAACTGCCCATCCTAATTTTTCCAATGATGGGAAATCTCTGTATTTTTCTTCCAATCTACCTGGAGGATTTGGAAGGGCCGACCTATACGTGAGCCATTTGGAAGATGGAAAATGGGGTAATCCTGTAAATCTTGGAGACAAAGTAAACACCGCTG
>CBDVAV010000009.1:0-21640 GCA_965372055.1 uncultured bacterium
TAAACGTATTACGTATATATTCCTTATAGCTTTATTCCGCTTATCCACCCAATATAGTAGGATAACTGCACCTTTTGCAAGGTAGGGTAAATATTAGAGCCAGTCAATACGTATAAATCCCTCCCCATTTCCCTGGTCTGTGTCCCACAGACCAGAATGACTCAATGACTTTTACGCTTCGGTTTGTGCAGACACAAACCGAGGATATAGGGCATTTACATTGGCAACAAGTCTCGCCGCCCCTAACCCCAAACCAGAAGACTTGCGCCATCGCGGGGTGACGAAATAAGTGACCAGAAATTATCTATAATTCCCCTAATTTATGGATGTTATCTAGTGGTGGTACAATGACTAACAAATAACTCCTCCAACTTCTCAATGTCTTTAAAATTTCCATAGCCTACCATATCTTTTCTTAAAGCAATTTCCAATAGGGCACAAGCAATGTGATCACTTCCCAAAGAATTATAGTAATTAAAAAGTACCCTATATAGAAATGGATTCTCGCTATCTAATTCATAAGATCGTTTTAGATTCGGTATGGCTGATTGATCTGCACCTATCTTAATTAACCCAAAGGCCCTGTTAACAAATGCAAATGAATATGTAGTATCAATCTCTATTACTTGATTTAGCATTTCAATACCTTCTATATTTCTTCCTTGCTCAATGAGAGTTATTCCTACCGCATTCATTAATTTAATGTCGCTAGGCTTATAAATAAGTGCTTCCTGCCAAAATATCAGTTCCAAATCAAGATCATCTTGTACATAGGCAATTAGGGCTTTTAGCTCATAAGTATAAGAATTGAGCCATCGTGGATTTTGTGATTCCGTTTCTAGAATTGAGTTTGCATCATTTTTAGCCAATTCAAATTCCTGTAATTTCCAATAACAATAAGCTCTTCCATAAAAATTTCTGCCTTTGGAGTTATCATTTGCGTTAATACCTAATGAGTAGAATTCAATAGCTTTTTCAAAATCTCCTTTCTTCCATTGTTTGTCTGCTATGGAATAATACTCATTTCCTGAGTTCTGGGCAAATCCCTGTAAGGCAAGGAATATAAAAAAAATTAATATGGATATGGATATGGGTTGGGGCATCTAGTTAATATACGAAATCATTGAAATACTTGCTGAAGAAAAGTCCCAGCGGACCTGGATGGATTCAAATCTGCAATTCAAGATTACTAGTTAATTAAAACTCTCGATAACGCAAGTCTTCCAGCCAGGCCAACGGGTGAGCGAGACTTATGCTCTAACAAATCCAGACCGATGTCTTGATCAGATGTACTTTAATTAAATTCTTCAAATGAAATTTCACCTGAATTCTTCAGGATAACAAAGTCCTCTTCAAGTGTTTTATTATGATGTTCTATAATTTGAGTAGCTGACAAAGTGTCCGTGTTCCAAGTCGAGTGACAATCCTTTATCAAAAGAACTTGGAATCCTTTTGAAAATGCACTTCTGCAAGTCGTATCCACACAATATTCAGTTTGATTTCCGACGATATATAACTTGGAGACCGATAACTTCAAAAGTGTTTCATATAATTCGGTGTTTAAGAATGAATCAGAATTCTTTTTAGTGATAATAACATCTTTCTTGGTCGGAGATATTTTATAATGAATGTCACAGCCTTCTGTGTTCTCTTCTAATGGATGTTCCATGCCTCCTAAATGTTTAATATAGATAATGGTCAAGCTTTTCTCTCTCGCCTTTTCAAGCAAGTTCTTGATTTTTTTTATCTTCTGCTCCCCCTGATAGATTGGATCGATTCTCTTGCCACTGTACATACCATACTGAGTATCAATTATCATTAGAGCAGATTTATTCATTTATTATTTTTTCTATATGCCCTACAACGCCTAGCTATGATGAGTAGGGATTAGAAAACAATATCCCTTCCTCTACCACTAAGCCACACCGTTGTTTAAATTTATAATTTGTGGCGGACATTCCAAGTGCCACTACACTATCGACTATGATAAAACCCCATTCATTCATAGGTTTTGTTACAACACGTTTTCTATTTTCTTTTATACTCAGTTGTATTTGCCGAGCACGAGGATATTTCTAGTGTTTTTTTATTCGAAAACCTCAATCGAAAATCTTCATATTTAGAAAGGCAGAAAATATCCTCTGATAGGGCGGTAAGCTCGAATTTAGAACCTCCATTAACATAGAATAACTTGTTGTCTTTGAGCTCTATTCTCCTCTCATCACCAGATTGTGATTGATATACTCCAACAAAATTTTGAAGTTCAGTATTTTTTAAATTGTATGGAAAAGCGAGTAAATGGGTTTGATCATTAAAAATTAAGGCCTCTATGTCACACGTAATTGCAGCAGCACGTATATCCTCATTGTTTCCCAAGATAGCTATGAAAACGTCTTCTTTTGGATAGTAAACTATTCGTGAGTTATATCCATGTGTGCTACCGTTATGGTTGTACATTTTTCTTCCATTCTTATTGAGTATTTGCCATCCAAGTCCATAATCATTCTTATACGGTGTGAACATCAATTCCCGTTGATTTTGATCAAGAATAATATCAGTCTTTAATGACTTAGACCATTTATACAAATCCTCAGTGGTCGATAATATGCCTCCTGCAGAATAAGCAGCAGGATCTTTCAAGGCATCATTCACTCTTTTGCCTTCAGAGAATTTATAGCCTTCCGAACGCCCTTGTATAATAATCCTTGGATCGTCATAATAAGTGTTATTCATATCGAGCGGGTTAAATATTTCTTTGGTGAGATAATCAGCATAATTTTCACCTGAAACAATTTCAATTATTCTGCCCAGAATTACATATCCGAAATTACTATAGCTATAAGTTTCCCCAGGTATATTTTTAAGTTCTCCATTTTTCTCTTTTTCGAATACTTTTTCGATTTCCTTGAAAGTATCCTCTACTGGCACTGCGTCCAAATCTCCAAAATGATCAGGGATACCAGAAGTGTGAGTTAATAAATGAAAAACAGTTATTTGTTTCCAAGCCTCAGGTAGATTAGCCATATATTGGCCTATTGTATCATCTAATGATAGCGATTTATTGCTTCCAAATAATCTCAAAATTCCCATTGAAGTCATTTGCTTAGTCAAAGACCCAATTCTATGCACTGATTGTTCCGAATTCAGTATTTGATTTTCATTGTCAGCGTATCCAAAACCTTTATGAATTATAATTTCATCTTTTACCGAAATAATAACTGTTCCACTAAACGATTTTAAGTTGGTGATCTCTTGAAGGTATTTATCTATTTCAGATTGTCCATAAATTAAACCTGTAGGAAAAAGAAAAGTTAAAAAGAAACTTATTTTTAAATTAGAGCTCATGACTGTTTAACCTATGTGTTGTAACGTATGGCTAAATGTATTACGTATATATTCCTTATAGCTTTATTCCCTTATCCACCCAATATGGTAGGATAACTGCACCTTTTGCAAGGTAGGGTAAATATTAGAGCCAGTCAATACGTATAAATCCCTCCCCATTTCCCTGGTCTGTGTCCCACAGACCAGAATGACTCAATGACTTTTACGCTTCGGTTTGTACAGACACAAACCGAGGATATAGCGGGTTTCGGGTTTCGGGTTTTGAGTTTTGAGTTTGGGGAGTTTGGGGAGTTTGGGGAGTTTGGGGTTTGGTCAGCAGAGAGTAAATAGTAAGTCTTTTGTGGTCATTTAATTGTCATTAGGTCAATTAAAGAAGCCGATAATATTAATGACCTTAATGACCTTAAATGATGGAAGATAGTTTGAGCTTGTCTGCCCCTGGAGAGCCTACTACTTTATAACCAATATCTTTCTGTTCACTGGATAGATCCACTCTACCCCTCTTTCTGTAACTACCGCATCATCTTCCAACGGGATGCGCAACTTCTTACCTCCCCATTCGGGGATTTTTGTATAAGCAAACAACTCTATGGACAACAAGTTTGAAGGCTTTATCTCATAATTCAATCTAACAGGATTGAAAAAGGCGATTGATGGCCCAATACCATGGCCCCAATTACCGACTGAATGGCATCCTATTATAACATCAGTTTTATCGGAGTCGCCCGGTTGATTAAATTCTATCATCTGTGCAAAACCAGCTTTTGTTAATGCTGAATAAATATTGTCTTCATTTGCTTTGGCGGTAATGCCTGCAACAATGGTAGTTTTAATGATTTTTCGTACTTCCAAAGCCTGGTCAAAAGCATTTTGGAAACTAACGGGGACTTCAACTTCCCCTTCTTTTAACACATAGGCCATGCGCTTCATGTCAGTATAAAAGTTCATCAAACCAACCCCCCAGTCAATCATTAACAGGTCACCCCTCTGAATAATGCGGTCAGTGGATGTCGCCTCGATCCCATCTGGCCCGGTAATGTAAACAGAGGGCATTCCAAATGAAGACCCCAACCCGTTCTCAAAAAGCTGGTCCTTCATCCACCAGGCCACCTCTTCCAAAGTTGTGACCCCAGGGGTTATTACTTGGTTGGACAATGCTTTCTCGGCAATCTGAAACGAATATTCCCCAGCTTCGCCAAATGCTGCTATTTCACTGGCCACCCTCCTGGAGCGAAAATCTGAAGTCAACTTTTCTGCCGATACAAACCTGGCAGCATATTTCCCGCCCAAAACTTCTGTTAGTTCAACAAACTCGGTATGGGAAAGTCCGTCTGCACTACCAATGGCCTTTGACATATTTAAACCTATGTTTTTAGGATCCCTCTGTTTAACATATTCAGCCAATTCACTAGCTGGGCCAAAATAATCATAAGCACCACCTTCTTTCAATAGATATCCACCTATGCCCAAGGCTGCACGTTCAATACGACCTTCTCCCTTGTCAGTAAATATATAATAACCGTTCCCCGAGGTATAGCCTGCCCCCATATCAGGATACAGGGGATCGTAATTGCCTTCACGGTTGGTGATGATCCACATATCAATTTGATTTTCCCGCATTGCCCGTGGGAGAATAAGATCAAACTTTTCACGCCTGATCTGGTTCATTAACCTCCAACGGCGACGTGCTTCCTGAGCATGAATGTTTTCAAAATCCAATATTAAAACCAGGGATATACCTAGAAATACCAATATAAATCGCATACAATCTTAATTTGAGTGAAACTGGGAAATCAGATTAGAAAATTGATCATAATAAATCATTTGAACAAGCATTGATTATATCTTTATCGTTCTACTACTAATTTAGTGTGCCAAAGGCATCCCAAGGAGATAAAGTAAATTACAAATCACAAAACAACCAAATCACAAATAAATTTCAATGACTCAAGTTTCAAATATAATGTGTTGAAAAAACCCTTATGTAATTAGTGATATAAACATGTGGTTTGATAATGTACAAAAAGACAATTGTGAATAAATCATAAAACATTTACCTTTCCTAATCATTAAAGATCCAATGTCTTTGAAAAGTAATCTTTGTTATTAATAAGCGGTCAATGATGCCTGAACCCGAAACCAACTCCAATTCCGTTAAAAGTACCGGGCTTACCCGTCAAATGGGTTTGATGGGTTTAGTTGCTACCGGCATTTGTTCCATGTTGGGCGCTTCCATCAATGTAGTTCCGTTCATGATCCAGAGGAACGTTCCCGGGATAGGCCCTTACGTTTTACCGGCCTTTATTTTTGCAGCAATACCAGCGATACTGGCAGCATTCGCCTATAGCATTTTGTCATCTGCCATGCCCCGTGCCGGGGGAAGCTACATTTACGCCAGCAGGGGGCTAAACCCTTATCTGGGGTTTGTGGCAAGTTTCTCTCAATGGTTTGGCCTTTCTATCGTGATCGGAGTGGTCTCTTATATAATCGTTCCCTTCTTCAGGGATATTGCCACTGCCCTGGAATTAAGTGGATTGGCTACCCTATTGGACACGGGAAGTGTCAGGGTTTCATTGGCACTTATTTTATTGTGGGTTTTCGTGGGAGTAAACATCCGGGGCCTCAAGACTTACGAGAGAACCCTTGTTCCATTGATGTTCCTGATGTTTGCCCTGGGGGCGATAGTAATCATTACTGGGTTTAGCTACAATCACGGTGATTTCATAGAGGCCCTAATGGTAAAAGAAGGCAGATCAATCACAGAAGCACCAAGCACTGTATTTGACCTCAAGGTATTTCTATTGGCATCACCTCTCCTATTTGCCAGTTTTATTGGTTTTGATTCAATAGCACAAGCTGGAGGGGAAGCTAAAAACCCTGGGCGATCACTTCCATTGGCAATAGCAATTACTATTATTACGGTTGGAGTCTTTTATATTTTATTTACTGCCGCAGTGTATCATGCTGTCCCATGGAATTTTATTGCCGAGGAAGCACTTACCAAAGACCTTACCGCCCCGGGGTTATTGAGTTATCTGATCAGTCCGGGCTGGGCCATTGCCATCGTGGGCGGTGCTTCAATCGCGTTGATCAACGATCTCCCTGCTATGCTGTTGTCCGTGTCACGGTTGATGTTTGCCTGGGGTGAAGATGGTATATTTCCCAAGCGTGTTACCAGGGTGCATAAAAAATTCCATACCCCCCATATTGCTATCATATTAAGTGCATGCATGGCCAGCATTGGCATATTGGGCAGTCATTTTGCCGGTGACTTCTTTCTGGGTATAGATATTATGGTAACCTCCATGTTGGTCAATTTCCTACTGATGTGCATTTCCATGATATTGCTGCCCAGAACCAATCCAAAGCTTGCCGGAAAAATCCAGGTAATAAAATCCAGGGGAAAGCAGTTGACAATAGCCTGGATAGGCAGTGTAATGCTGGCAAGTTTTCTGATCCTTCATTTATGGAAAGACCTAACTGCTTCGGTTGATGCTTGGTACTTTCACTCTACACCGATCTGGTTGATTGTGATGATCATAGCAACAATTATATACTTATTCGAGTACTCTAAACTTAAAAAGTCGGGTATTGATACCGATAAATTATTTTCTAATTTACCTCCTGAATAGTGACCATGGGCAATGTGATGCAATATTATGAACTGGCCCCGGGCCTGAAAATACCGAGGATAATAACAGGCCTTTGGCAAATAGCAGATATGGAAAAAAATGGGGCAAACCTCGACCTGGATGAAACTGCCAAAGCTATGCTGCCCTATGTTAAGGTAGGGTTTTCTGCTTTTGATATGGCCGACCATTATGGCTCGGCAGAAGAGGTTTCAGGAATATTTCAAAACAAGTATAATCCAGGGTTATTGGCCAACTTCTTTACCAAGTGGGTGCCAAGCCCCCCTCAAGCCAGAAAAGAAGAGGTTAGAAATGCCATAACACGCTCGTTAACACGACTTCAAACCGACCATCTTGATCTTTTGCAGTTTCATGCCTGGAACTATGCTGACTCAAACTGGCTTGATTGCTTATTTTGGTTAAAAGAACTTCAGGACGAAGGGCTGATAAAGCATCTTGGGGTAACCAATTTTGATACAACACATTTAAGGATAGCCATTAAAAGTGGAATTAAATTAGTTTCGAACCAGGTTTGTTATTCCCTATTGGACCAGCGTCCAGTAAATGCCATGAATGAGTTCTGCTTAAATAACGGGGTAAAACTCCTTGCCTATGGAACTATTGCCGGAGGCCTACTTACAGATACCTGGATTGGTAAACCGGAACCTCTATTGGATGATTTACCTGGATGGTCACAAATGAAATACAAAAGGTTCATTGATAATGCCGGGGGATGGGAAAAGTTTCAATTGTTGCTAAAGTCCCTGGACAATATTTCTAAAAACCTTAATGTATCGGTGGCCAACGTGGCTTCAAAGTATATTCTTGATCAACCATCAGTGGGAAGTATAATTATCGGGGCACATTTGGGAAGATCTGAGCATATTGACAACAACCTTCAATTAATGGATCTAACCCTGGATGAAAGCAGCAAATCAGAAATAAAAGAAGCCTTGGCAAATTTAAACCCTATCCCTGGAGACTGTGGCGACGAATACCGCAGACCACCTTATCTGACGGCATCTGGTGATCTTAGCCACCATCTTGAAACAATTCCGCCTCCCTATGCAGTGCAAAACGGGTTACAGGGTATCAGCAAAGTACTAAGTGGTACGATTTGGGAAGATATGGCAGGATTCAGTCGTGCGATTCGCAAAGGAAATAGGATACTTGTTTCAGGCACTACTGCCACAAATGGAGATCAGGCCATTGGAGGCGATGATCCCGTGGCACAAACCCACTTTGTGATTGATAAGATTGAAGGGGCTTTACAGTCATTGGGCGGTAAACTTGAAGACGTGATTAGAACAAGGGTATATATCAAGAATGTTTCTGATTGGGAAGTGATAGCCAAAGTACATGGTGAGCGGTTCAGGAATATTCAGCCTGCCAATACTTTGGTAAAGGCTGAAATAATTGGCGATCAATACCTGGTGGAAATAGAGGCCGAGGCCGAAGTTCCTTAAAAAACCAAAAGCCCTTCATTATTTTCCATTTTTGCTTATTTTTAGGGCTTTATCAAAATAAAACCGAACCCATGAAAACCATTAACCAACTCCTTTTACCAGTATTGTTATTGTTTTTTTCCCTGGAATCACCTGGGCAGAAAAAAGTTAAACTATCTGCCAATAAGAAGCAGGTGATCAACAATATAAATAATGCCCAGGATAAGATGATTGAGATCAGCGACAAAATCTGGGCCTTTGCAGAAACGGCATTTAACGAAACCCAATCTGCACAATTGTTAATGGAATATGCCGAAGCCCAGGGGTTTACTGTTGAAAAAGGAGTTGCCGGTACCAGTACGGCATTTATTGCCAGCTATGGCACGGGGAAACCTGTAATCGGCATTCTTGGTGAGTTCGATGCCCTGCCTGGAATTTCCCAAAAAGCACAACCCACCAAAGAACCGCTCAACCAGGGTGCGGCGGGGCATGGCTGCGGGCATAATCTCTTCGGGGTTGGAAGCCTAAGTGCAGCAATTGCAGTGAAAGAACTTATAGCACAGGGCAAGTTGAAGGGCACCATTAAGTTTTTTGGTACTCCAGCAGAAGAAAAATACTTTGGCAAATTATACATGGCCAGGGCCGGCTTGTTCAATGACCTGGATGTATGCCTAGACTGGCATCCCAGTGCCAAGATTTCTTCCAATGTCCAAAGTTCACTGGCATTGGTGGATTTTATCGTTGAATTCTTTGGACAGGCAGCCCATGCATCAGCCGATCCATGGAATGGTAAAAGTGCAGTCGATGGGTTGGAATTGTACACTACCGGAATAAACTACCAAAGGGAACATATCAAGCCCACGGTGCGCATCCATTATCATATCCAAAATGGCGGGGGCGTGGTGAACGTGGTGCCAGATTATGCCAAAGTATGGACCAGGGTTAGGGACAGCAAAAGGGAAGGAATGACCGAGATATGGAAAAGGGTAGAGGAAATTGCGAAAGGTGCAGCCTTAATGGCCAATGTTGACTACAAGATCACCTTGGTTTCGGGGTTGCACGAGGTATTGGTCAACAGGACAGGTGGAACGGTCTTGCAAAAAAACCTAGAATACCTGGGGGACATTACCTACACGGAAGAAGAAACGAAGTTTGCGCATGGCATACAGACAGCCACCAGTAAACCATTGGATGGGATTGATGGAATGATCAGGCCATTGGAAGATACGAGGGAACACCCTGGAGGTGGCTCCACCGATGTTGGGGACGTTAGCTGGTTGGTTCCCGAGATAAGATTGGGGGTTACCACCGCACCAATTGATACTCCCTGG
Source organism: uncultured bacterium (assembly GCA_965372055.1). Classification (GTDB taxonomy): domain Bacteria; phylum Bacteroidota; class Bacteroidia; order Cytophagales; family Cyclobacteriaceae; genus CBDVAV01. Next base: position 9,751 of record CBDVAV010000009.1, read on the forward strand.
CATTCATGGGCAGTGGTTGCCTGTGGAGGAATGTCAATTGGTCATAAAGGAATGGTTTACGCCGCCAAAGCATTGGCCATGACCATGGTTGATGTATTTGAAAATGAGAAACTGCGGACAGAAATTAGAACCGAATTTGATGAGAGAAAGGGCGATTATGTTTATAAAGCAATTTTACCTGATGGCCCGCCGAGGATTCAGGAAGGGAATTAGTAGTGAGTAGTGAGTAGTGAGTGGTAAGTGGTGAGTATTGGTCATTTGTAGTCATTTAATAGTCATTAGGCCATTTAAAGACAGCCCGATAATGTTATTGAACCCAATGACGGAATGACCTTAATGACACAATCACCAATGACGAATTAAAATTATAAAGTGGGTATTTGCTAATTGCTAATTGCCAATTGTTCATTCATTCGGCTAGTATCTTCACTGGATTAGTGGTAGCGGTTTTCAAAGCATGGTATCCTATGGTCAAAATAGTGATCATCAAGGTAAACCCTGTCACGGTTAAGAATATGTACAATGGCATATCTATTCTATAGGCAAATCCCTCCAGCCATTTATTCATCAGAGGGAAACTGAGGGGCAGTGCCAATATATTGGCCATTAGAATTAACCTTAGGAACAACCATGACAACATCAGCAACAGTTGCTTTTCAGTGGCACCTACTACCTTCCTGATGCTCATTTCCCTGGCCTTCTCCACCGCAAGAAAAGAGGCCAGTCCAAACAGCCCTAAAATAGCCACCATGATAGAGAGGATGGCAAATATTTGCAGCATTTGCCCCAGCTTTTGATCTGACTGGTATAGGGCAGCAAATTCCTGGTCTACAAAACTGTAAGTATAGGGTAGGTCAGGAAACAATTTCTTCCAGGTGGATTCTATGATATCCAAAGTAGCGGGAATATCCCTGGTTTCGACATTTATCTGCAAGGCAAAGAAATTTTGAGGCTCGATATAAATAACCAAGGGAGCAATTTCGTGTTCCATTGATTCCAGGTGAAAATCTTTAAACACTCCTATCACCTTGCCTTCTCCACCACCACGGGTAAAAGAAATGTTTTTACTTAAAGGATCGCTAGCCCACGAGGGGTCTTTACTGGCAAAAAGCCTGACTGCAGCCTTGTTGATCAAAAATGCACTCGAATCCGAATAACGTTCCCGGTCAAAGTCCCTGCCCTCCAGGATTTCCAGTCCATAAGTCTTTAGGAAGTCATGATCGGCATAGATGGTGGAGATGGAAACACTTTCATCTTCTGCGAATCCTTCGGGGAGGTATCGTTCAGACCAGGATTGCTGGCCGGGATAGGATGAGGAGGCAGAAACCGAGTGGATTTGTGCGAATTTCGTCAGTTCTTCCCTGAACAATTGGGTCTTACCTGGGCTGGATGCTATTACCCTGGCATCATCCATAATAATTACCTGGTCTTTGTCGAACCCCAGATCTTTTTGCTGCATATAGACCACTTGCTCATAAACTACCCCAGTGGCAATTAGTAATAAAATAGTTAAGGTGAACTGGGCTACCACCAGGACTTTTTGGGCTTTCCTACTGCTTGACCTGCCAGCAGACCGTGAGCTCAAAACCCGGGCTGGGTTAAAAGAGGACAAGGAGAGGGCGGGGTATATTCCAGAAACCACCCCCACGGTCAGGGTCACTGCCAGCATGGTTAGGAGGTTAGAATAAGTAAATACCGCCGACATTGTAAAGTTTTTGCCAGTAAAGTCATTGAAGTAGGGTATCAGGAAAAACAGTAAAGCACAGACCAAGATCAATGACAAAAAGGAGAGCAACAGGGACTGTCCAATAAATTGGACGATCAAAGTGCTTTTTCGTGAACCGAGGATCTTTTTTAATCCGAATTCTTTCATCCTTCCCAGTGATTGTGCGGAAGTGATGTTTATAAAATTGATAGTGGCCATCAACAGGATTCCAAAAGCCACGGCGGTGAGGATTTGCAGATGATTGATATTGCCTCGGGGTGGAAAATCAAAGTTTAGGTTAGATTTTAGATAAATATCTTCCAACGGCTCGATGTCTGGGGTGTACTTGGCGCTTACCTCTTTTTCGAGATGGCGTTCCAGGAAGCCTTTTAGGTCTTCACGGATTTTCTGATGCTGGTTTTGATAAATACCGGGATCGGCCAACAAGAGATAGGTATAGGCAAAGTGGGTAGTCCATGACTGAAATGCCTTGGGAGCAAAGAAATGCCTCTTTACCAAGTGGAGGGGGATTAAAAACTCAAATTGCAGATGTGAGTTTTCCGGGCACCGGACGATCCCTTCCACCTCATAGGTTACATAAGTGCCCCACAAGCTGATACGCAAGGTCTGGCCGATGGGGTCTTGATCTTTAAAGTATTTTACCGCCATCTTGGGGGTGATGACAATTTTGTTGGGGGTCTTTAAGAACTGATCATGGTTTCCTTTTAGGGCAGGGAAATCGAATATGCTGAAAAAGGTAGAATCTGCAGCCACGATACCATGTTGGGCGTAAACCTGATCATCTTTTTCGATGGTGAGGGCGATGGTTATGTTTTGAATGGAGGCAAGGCTTTCTATCTCCGGCCATTCCTCTGCCAGGGATTCTCCCCAGGTGTAAGGCACGATGGCCATTGCCCGCTCCGAAGTAGCGGAGGTAAGTCGGTAGATTCGTTCACTTTTACGGTGGAACTTGTCAAAGCCCCGCTCATGGTTCACATAGAGCATAATCAGCACAAAGGACAACAGCCCGATGGTGAGCCCAATAATATTAATGGCTGCATATAGCTTCTGCTTTTTTATGTGCCTAAAGGCCTGGCGAAAAATCAGTTTCATCATACCTATTGATTTTGGAACAAGATTAAGCCCTATTCGGGGAATAGGATAGAACTTAATTTACCTTTAGTATTTAATTTACTCTTTGGGGGTATTGATCATGCGTTTTTTGTAAATACTAGGGGGCAGCCCGGTATGCTTTTTAAATATCCGTGTAAAATGGCTTTGGTCTGAAAACCCCGTGAGGTAGGCAATTTCGGCCAGGGAATATTTGGTGCTTTCCAGCAATTTAATGGCCCTTTCAATCCTCAGTTTTCTCAGGTAATCACCAAAGGTGAGGTCATCAAAATACTTTGAAAATTCCCGGGAAATATAGGCAGGGTGCACCTGGAGGCTCTTGGAAACATCTTGCAAACTGAGGGTTAAATCGGTATCGATCTGATCCTGGATGATTTCCTTTAACTCAACTACCCAGGCAGGTATTTTCCTGGACGAGGATTTATGCTTTAAGAATTTCCTGTAGACCTCCAGTAAAAGCATTTCGGTGGGGTTCTGGGTGTGCTTTTCGTGTTGCAGGTGCTTGGCCCATGAATAGAGGGCATCGTAGATGATCATTCCCGCTTCCAGCAGTTGGTGATCATCTTTGATGTTAAATGACAAGCCTGCTGAAATTGCCCATAAGCCAGATGCCTGACTGGCAATATCGTGGCGGTCAGTATCGGCGGCCCTTACAATGGTGGCTATGGTTTGGATGGCAGGGTCTTCTATTTTATGCTTTTTGACAAAGTAATCAAAAGTGCATTGATCCTGGTAATGGGTATATTCCACACCGGGAATATCAAAGGGAACAGCATCCAGTTCCTTTGCTTTTGATTTCACCAATTTGAAGGGAACAAAATGTATAACAGCATCCTGATCAATAAATCTCTTTATTAACCAGGGGCAGGCGATCCTGTCAATTTTGGGTTGTTCGCGGGTTATCCAATCCATTTAGCTAGCAATGGTAAAGGAATGCAATTTAAAGGATTTGACGGTGGTTTATTTTTAGGTGACTGTTTGTATTGTCCACCTGGCAAAAATGGCAGGGTTTGAATCTTTTATCTCAATCGGGGCGAGGAAATATATTAGGGCTAATTTATAGTGAGCAAATCTGTCATAAGACTGAGGTTTGCGCCTGTTTGGTGTAGAATTTGATTTTTATTGTTGTCCCATTGCCTTTGAACTTTGCTGTAAAACGTATACTGATATTCCTCCGAGTAAAGTACCAAGTACTTCCGAACTAAGTTTGTTACCAATTCCAAGTAGTAAAATAATTGAGGTAAGAAGAAATACTGTAACTAGTTGAAGTAATATCCCTTTTTCAAATATCATTTTTCTTGTTTCCTTATTATCATAAAATTTTGGAATAATCATCAGGATAATAAGAAATACACCAAAAAGAGGAACAGCAAATAGTATAAGTAACCTACTGATACCACTTTCACTGAGTTTATTAAGTTCTTCCTCCAACCCTTCAATTTTTTCTTGTTCTGTACCCATCAGATATCTTGATGAATTTTCGAGTTTGGAGAGCTCAAATTTTGATGCCATTAGTAAATTCTTGAAATTTTGAATGCGATCAATTATGCTATTATTGTTAAATAGTTCAAACATTTCTTTTACATAATTAGTATCATACATATAAGATTGATAGGGGGGATCGCTAAATCTAAAAACGTCATAATATGTTTGACATATCCTTCTAAGATAGGAATTACTTTGATCTGCTATCTTTTCCTCTGATCTTTTTTCAAAGATATTAGAACACTGAAATCCTACCCTTGTTAATACAGATCCTACTTCCTGATCAACATTTCTCTTAATTTGATAGAAATATTCTTGAATCCTAATATTGAATGAGTGTTCATCATTAGAAACTCCAATACCATTCTCATTGTTTTTACTGAATTTTTTAATAAGTGTATCGAGAATATTTTTTTTAAATTTCACGAAAGTATCAGGGTTTACAGACATGGCATCCAACTTTTTTACTGCGGAATCAAGTTTAGCCGATATAGGACCAATATCGTCTATCAGCTCATTTTGCTGTCGAATTTTGTCTTTAGATTCAATAATAAGCCTCCTAACTTCAGAGTCAAGTTTAGTCGATCCGCCAAATGAACCATTAATATCATTACTCAGAAAATACCCCCCAATGGCAGCAATTATAGCCACTAAGACAATTAGTATAAAAAACATTGGTCTTTTTTGATTTTGTTGGGGTGCTACTTGATTGGGTTCAATTTTATTTTCCTCGTCCATAATTGTAATTAATCTGATTCAATAATTCCTTATACCTTCAAAGCCGTGTCATATTTCTGTGGCATATTGTGCCTCCCCGCTTTCTTTTTTATAGGCAGTCATATATTTTACCCATTACATACTTGTGATCATATTAAGAATCTGGTTAAAGAGTTGAATATGTATAATTCAATTTGGATATATCAATAACATCTTGCGGAGTTACAACTTGTCCTGCTGAAAAGTTTGGCCATGGTATGCCAATTGGACTTGATTCACTATTATAGCCCCTGCTATTACCAACCCATGGCCACATCGGATCTTTTAAATTGTGTCCCATATCAAATCCAAAAGATGGATAGTAGTTATTACCTAGATGACCATCATTTTGCCATTCCGCCCATATCCTGTCAATATTGCAATGGTGTAAATAAAAAATTGGATCCAAGGGGGAAGTAAAAGCATCTCCCATTTGACCACCAATCCAGCCATGTCCAAAATTATGCGTTCGAGGCACACCACCATTCGGACCACCTTCAAGCCTATTCCAGAAGCCACCACCTATTAGGATTTTAGTGTTTGAACCTGGTTCTGTCCATTCAACCATCGCACCACCTGAGTAATCATCTGTATTCATAACTGCCTCCACATGTTTCTGTGTAGCCAGTTCTCGATTTAGGATGCGGAGATTATTCGTCCTATATAAGCTTTCGCCGTGTCTGTACCTAAGAGTCTTTGGTATGCGCCAACCCTTTAATGTTGGCGGCCACCAATTTGGTCTGGGCAAACTATTTGAACCTGTCCCTGGAGCGTCAAATGCAAAATAGCCAGAGATTAACCTTCCACTTCTTTCTCCTAATTTTTCTTTGACGAATAGGTTTTTTGTGCCAGGATGGTCTGTCCAATCCCAAAAGGGAATAAAACTAGAAGGCACATGTTTCTGCATTTCCGATTCTAAATTAAGCAGAAAATTTCTGTGCCAAGGACAAAATCCCGCTGAAAAATGCCCCATGTTTGTGGAACGGCCATCGGGAGTTCTTACCCTCCTTATAGCTACATGAATTGCATCAAGTAAATCATAAGCACTTATATGATCTATTTCCGGTTGATTCGGATTGAGAATGTCAGCTTTCATTAAAACCAGGGCTTTTGCAAAGTTTTCCCATTCATTCCCATTCATTGTGGTTGCACTTTTTCTTTCAGTCATTTTGGTCTGATTTTTATGTTCTAGTTATGAAATTTTTAAAATTTAAAGTTTTTCTACCATTTCTAGGGTTTCATTAAATCATCCAGCTTTTGCCAATTGAACTCGTAGCTGTAGAAACGGACCAATATTTGTCTGTTCATCTTCGTTTCCACTCGAATCTTGAATCATTTTAAATTTCCTGATAGGAATTCCAAGCTTAAATTGGGTTTTGGGAGATATCTTGAAATGCAAGAACGGGGTAACCACAGTATTTCTCTTGAGATTATTCTCGCAAAAATTATTATCTGTGCAACTTTGGTGTTCTATAGATAGCCCTGCCCATATTGATCGCCAAAAAAGTGATTCCTGATATTCGGATTCTTGAGAGGGATCGCTTGTTAAAGAAGTAATCATCCCGCTGAACGAAAGGCTAACTCCGTGATACTTTAATAATTTTTCCTTGTTCGCATCAGTCTGTTCAGCTGCACTACCTCGCTTTTTTGTGAAATGATAACCAAGACTCCAACCAAATTTTTCACTTGGGTTATGACTAAAACCAATTCCTAGATCATGACCCTTTACAGCATACTTGTTATCTTCTAATCCGTCTTGATCGACATCTACTTTATCTCCTGCTAAAACTTCAAATAATTGGATATTATATCCAAAAGTCAATTGATAACTATCAACTGCGAGATCTCTGGAAAAATTGATAAAATCAGAATCTGTTTTACTAATTGTAGTAGCTGTAGGGAGAACTATAGTATTCCATGTATGATATCCACGATAATAAAAAGGAAATGAATTATTGAATGCTGTACCGATACCAAATGTGGTGATCCCTTTTCTCTGAGCCATATTCAGTTTTAGCTCATTCAATAATGGACGGAGCAACCTTAATTTTAACTTGTAGTTTGTGTAATCATTTGTATGGTCCACTAAGTTCCGCAACTTGAATGGAGAAAAAACCAGCTTTTGAACACTATTTTTTTCAGAAAAATTCAGGCTAGAGCTTACTAAATCGTAGGTTGTTAAACTGACATCATTAAAAATGTCCTGTTCAAAGCTCGAATTATCAGAGGGAATAAAGAATTGCTTTCTTTGAGCCTGAGTAGTAGACTCAAAAACAAACAATGCAATAACCATCATTGGAACAATTGATAACCTCATTTTACTGTATATTCTTTTGTTTCTTTCCATGTCTTTCCTGCTTTAATTGGTTGTTTTATAGTAGCCAATTCCTTAGCATCATTTGGATTATCTTGAACTATAGCACTCTTTGCTTTTTTTACTTCTGTGAATGCTTGAGTAAAAGATTCTATTTTCAATTTGGCTTTATCGGCATAGACGCCCATCTTAAAAGAGATTTCTCCATTCGACCCTTTTATACTTTGTGCTAAAAGCTGTTTATCACCCTCTTTAAGTGACCTTAAAGCGAAAAAAGCTCCTTTGGGTGCATATTTTATAACAAACACAAGTCTGCTTTTTGGAGCTTTCTCGGCTAAGGCTGCCTCAAAATTTTGATGCTCTACTTCTATTCCCTTAAAAAGCACACCCGAATCTTTTTGCATAAGCAATTCCTCCTCATTATTTTGAGAAGCAAAGACTCTAACTCCGTTCAGATCAGTGGGAAAGCTTTGCCATTCGTAAATTGCTTTGATGTCCCCTATCACATCAGACGATGGGCCATTAGGTTCATCTGCAACAAAATCAAACTCATAGATACCGTCAGCCGGAGGCGTGATATAAACGTAAGGAATTAGTTGTGCATTATTCCAACCTGAAGAATTGACCTCCCCTTCACATTTGATTTTTAAAATTGGAGGATTAGTTTTTAAAATACTAAGTTCGATATCTTTAACTTTCAGAATTTTTTTCATACTCTATTTTATTTTGTTTATACCGGATTTATCCAAGCTTTAATTTATCTCTTCAAACTCTTAATCCTTCTTCTACCATTTTTATTTTATATCAATTGTCCTGTTGTTCTACCTTCCTTTAAACCTCCTCCAAATAAAGTTTCATCTGAAATGTTTCTTGTTCTTCAGCCCTTTGATTGATAAAGAGAAAAATAGCTACTAGTCAACAATCAACCTCTCCTGTATTTCTTCATCAAGCCTTAATGAATCGACCTAGAAAAAGTAACCCATAATCCAAGAGCTTGCCTAATAACCAACTCATGCTTGCTATTCTTAGCTCCCTTCCCAGGCAATCTAATACCTTGTTTAAACATCCAATTTTGGGCATGGGAATAAATACCCATGAAAAGTGTGGTAAATACATTAGGCTGTACTTAATTTTTAAATCAAGGCCATAAAATAAATGTGAACTTTTTTTCCTCCTTCGTTTCAATTCATGGAAATCGGCAGAATCGGTGGTATCGGTGTGCTAAAAAGTTTCGGGTTTTGAGTTTCGGGTTTTGAGTTTTGAGTTTCGAGTTTCGAATCAAAGAGGCATTGTTGGGTAATTTTTAAGAAAGGTAATATTACTCCTCCCTCTTAATCTCCCTCCAAAGGGAGAGAGCCTCGGATTAAACCTTAATAATTCTATAATTCTAACTTAAAGGATCTATGAGTATAGAGTAATGACTAATTCCATTCGTAGAAATCGGTAGAATCAGTGGTATCGGTGTACTAAAAAGTTTCGAGTTTTGAGTTTGGGGTTTCGAGTTTCGATTCAAAGAGGCATTGTTGGGTAATTATTAAGAAAGGTTATATAATTCCTCCCTCTTAATCTTCCTCCAAAGGGAGAGAGCCTTCGGATTTAGCTTTCATTAATACTTTCAATCCCCTCTCTGTGTCTGAAATAAATACATTTTGGGAATTGGCATTTAAACTATGTGATTAACTAAAAAGGCTTGTTGGCCAACCCCTAACTTGGTAGTGGATTACTTGTCTTCGCCTGAAGGTTCTTTGTCATTACCTGAAGGTTCTTTGTCATTACCTGAGGGTTCTTTGTCATTACCAGAGGGTTCCGGTTTCTTAACAATTTCTTCTGGTGGTTCGGAAATTATATTTCCTTCTTCATCCAGATAGGCAATCATATCGACTGGTACGGCCTGGCTTCTTCGCTCTTCTTTTTTCTTTTTCTTCTCTTCTCTCTTTTTCCTCTTTTTTTCTTCTTTTTGCTTCTTTATATACGCGTTGTAGTTTTTCCTTCCCATATTTTCATTTTTGTTTGGGCAATCAACACTTGTAACTGCCTATATTTTCTTCTGGTTTAGCTGCCATATTTAATGTCTTCTATCCCGTCTTCCTCCCTTCTTTCTTCTAAAATCATTTTTCGAGCGATTGCGTTTCCCTTCCCTTTTCTTAAAGGAAAATGATTTGTGGCGTTTATTTCCATCGCTTTTAGCTGGCTTTGGCATGTCGTCCCTATTCACGCGAATGCTGCGGCCTTCAATTTCAACTCCCTTAAAACGATCGCTTAGCCCCTTGTCATGCGTATTGTCCACATTGAAAAATGAACAATTTTTTTGCATGGTCAAATCCTCGATAAATTTCCGGTCTATTCCCGAAACATCCGACAAAAAATGAAGAAGATCACCTCTTGTCATCCCGTCAATCATCCCCAAGTTAACAAAATAGCGATGAATTCCACTTTTATTGTTTTTATCTGCCGATCCTCCATGGGTTTCATTGAGGTTGACATCTCCCCCTTGGATCATTAAATGGTCCAACTGGGTGGTGATTAATCGTTTCAGCAAGTCTTCCTTGCTTAAATGGGCAAACTGCCCGTGAAGGTCATTCAATATCTCTTCTGACTGGTCATCAACCTTGGTATTGATGATCAGGTTTGCCCAGTTGTTAATACGGCTTGACTTCAACTCCTCAATGCTGGGGACTTCTATCCTCTCAAACTTAACCCTGATCCTTCTTTCAATCTCTGCAATCCTCCTTCCTTCACGTGGATTGATAAAAGCAAGGGAAACACCTTTTTTACCAGCGCGCCCTGTCCTGCCACTTCGGTGGGTATAACTATCCAGTTGGTCGGGAAGGGTATGGTGAATTACATGTGTGAGGTCACTGACATCAATGCCCCGGGCTGCAACATCTGTGGCAATGAGCAATTGCATGGAACGGGTTTTGAACCGCTTCATCACCGCATCCCTTTGTGCTTGAGAAAGCTCCCCATGAAGGGCCTCCACGCCATATCCCAGATGACCAAGATCATCCGCAATCTGCTGGGTCTCCCTTCTGGTCCTACAAAACATGATCCCGCGCATCTCTGGTTGGATGTCAAGGAACCGTCTAAGGGCAGGGATTTTATTGGATGTTTTGGTAGTTACATATTTATGGGAAATGTCCTTGTTGATTTTTTCCTGGGTATTGATGGCAACCTCCAGGGGCGCAGTCATGTATTTGCCAACAATCCTTCGAATTTCACGGGGCATAGTGGCGGAAAACAGCCAGATTACACCATCTTCCTGGGTATGGGAAAGAATCTTATCAATATCCTCTTTAAAACCCATGTTGAGCATTTCATCAGCCTCGTCCAACACTACATATCTAACACTGTTGAGGTTGACGGCTTTTCGTTTGATCAGGTCCAATAGCCTACCGGGGGTGGCAACCACGATTTGGGTAGGTTTTTTAAGGGCCTTTATTTGATTGGTAATGGCTGCACCACCATAGACTACTTCTATGTTAAGTTTTTTGCTGTTTTTGGAAAAATCGGTTAAGTACTTGGCTGTTTGTTGCCCCAACTCTCGGGTGGGCGCCATAATGAGGGCTTGTGTGGCCTTATCTTCTACATCAATGAGGTCAATTAATGGAAGGCCAAAGGCGGCAGTTTTTCCTGTTCCTGTTTGGGCAAGTCCAATAAAATCTGTTGGATCTTTTTCCAATAACATTGGAATGGCTTTTTCTTGTACGGGGGTTGGGATTACAAACCCCAGTTGATCAAGTACTTCTATAATCGATGGTGATAGACCCAGTTTGCTGAAATTATTCAATCGGTGGTTGTTAAATGAAGCCGCAAAGGTAGTCATATCAACCGGGATTAGTATTGTAATTCAGTTATTTATACAAAAAGATGATGGTTATAGGTAATAGCAGGCTTTATAGCTAACTGGATTTGCTTTAACTTTTATCATCTAAAACATCTGACCTAGTTCACTCACTTCGAAGTGCATCAACAGGATTGCTTAAGGCAGCCTTGACTATTTTCATGCTGATGGTAAGGCTGGAAATTCCTCCGATAATTATTGCTGCAATTAAATAAACAGACAGATTAACTTCTATTCGGTATGCAAAATTCAACAACCATTGATCAATCAAATAATAAGAAATTGGAGTGGCGACAATAAAGGCAACTATTACCAGTTTGAAGTACTTGTTTGTGAACAGCCAAATGATCTGCTGTACTTTAGCTCCCAACACTTTTCGTATACCTATTTCCTTTTTTCTGGATTCCAAGCCTAACGCAACCATTCCAAAAAGCCCCAGACATGATAGAATAATGGCAATCCCCATAGAATAACTGATAATACTTCCCCACTTTTCCTCTGATAGGTACTGTACTTTCATTGTATCATCGAGAAAACTATATTCGAAAGGTAAATCCGGGGCCACAACTTTCCATTCCTTTTTCAAGAAAGCTATTACTTCTTTGGTATGTTCACCAGAGGTTTTAATAAAAATATTTTCCAATGTCTGCTCTTCCGT
>CBDVAV010000010.1:0-20905 GCA_965372055.1 uncultured bacterium
TGCAGTTAAAGAAATCAATCCGGATATAAAGGTTTTCGCTTCTGAAGTTGAAACAGCCAGCCCTTTGGCAGCTTCCATTAAGGCTGGGAAGCCAGTTCCTGTAACTTATATTCCAAGTTTCGTGGATGGCATAGGAAGTTCAGGGCTGCTACCGGAGATGTGGCCACTCGCATCTTCTCTATTGGATGGTTCATTAGTGGTTAGCCTTGCTCAAATTGCAGAAAGTATAAGAAACATCCATAAACAAACCCAAAGTATTGCCGAAGGGGCTGGAGCCTCCTCGCTAGCTGCCGTGGATCAGTTAGAAAATGCAAAAAAAGTTGTTTGCGTAGTCTCTGGAGGTAATATAGATGAAGCTAAATTACAAGCTATCCTCTCGGGAAGCTTACCATGAAATAGGCAACCAATCTAATTAGTCCTCCAAAATAAAAACCTTTTTATTGGGTTTTCAGTTGATTATTTTACATAATTCTTTATTTATGAAGAACTTGTTAGTAGTATATTGTCTCTTTTTCGGGATTGTTTCTTCGTTTGCCCAGTTTGTAACCATTGGAGATGCGCAACCCATGGCAGGCTCATGTATTAAACTAACCAATGATCAACGTTATAGTGAAGGAATAGCTTACAGTACTTCTACTCTTGACCTTACAAAGCCATTTCAGATAGAATTCGATATCTACCTTGGTGACAAAGACGATTTCGGGGCTGATGGTATAACTTTCGTGATCCACAATGATGCCCGGGGATTTGAAGCTTTCGGAACTTTCGGGGAATTTATGGGATACGGAGGCAGGGACTCAAATTTCGGCAGTGCTCATATTGCACCTTCCATTGCCATTGAATTTGATACCTATCAAAACCATTGGCAAAATGACCCTTCATCCGATCATATAGCATACCTTGAAAATGGCTCCAACAGGCATTCTGACTTTTTTAACAACAATGATGAAGACTTTAACCTAGAGGATGACCGTCTTCATTCCTTTCGTTTTAAATGGAATCCCCAAACCCATAATATCTCTGTGTACCTAGATGAGTTTACAGTGTATGAAGGGAATCAAAACCTTGTACAGAACATATTCAATGGAAATACTCAGGTTATCTGGGGTTTTACAGCTTCTACGGGAAATAAGCATAATCTTCAATATTTCTGTTTTAGAAGGTTGGCCAGCTTATAATAAACAAGCAAAATATTCACAGAATTTGATATTCAATGAATATTGCTCAAATATTACCACGAAATGATACATAATTACTGTACATATATCATATGCTATTCTACATTTGTACAAACGTGATTAGCGTTTTACGGGTCTCATAGGACGATAGCGGTTCGGGAATCTTTTTCCGGACCGTCTATCATTTTGGGCTTTCGAGAATTCCACAATCCACAAAGAACATCCTCCTAAAAACCAGAAATTTTTGCGATTTTTTGCAGTACCCTACCGACAATCAAATTGTTAATAGCGAAATAATCTGATATTTTGTAAGTTTATCAATTGATCTATATTCAGGATCTTAATAAGACATCAATTATTAAAGATTGAAATTGCTTAATTCAAAATATATTTATCACTAATATTTGTAACACAATTACCAATGAAATCAATGAAAAAATATTTTCTCCCCATAATTTTATCATTTGTTTGTATTTACTCCAGTGGCAAAACTATCATGTTCCAGAATGGTGATGTAGAGGAAGCACCAAAAATGGACTTTGAAGAGTACGAGCCAAATGTTACCTTGGTTGTTCCGGAAAACCCTGTCATGCGGGCAAGGTTTCCCTTTATTGATGTACATAATCACCAGTTCAGGATGCCAACCCAGAACCTGGATTCAACTGTAATGGATATGGACAAGCTGAACATGAAAGTAATGATAAACCTTAGTGGTAGAGGCAGAGGTGATGACGAACATTTGGTCAATTCATTAAATAATGTCAAATCAAATCAGCCAAGTCGATTTATTGTTTTCACCAATATCCGCTTTAATGACATTGATGACCCTGACTGGACGGAAAACACAGTTAACCAGATCAAGGAAGATGTCAGGAGGGGAGCCAACGGCCTAAAGATTTACAAGAGCCTGGGCATGTACAATAACGACTCGGCTGGCAACCGCATTAGTATTAACGATGTGCGCATTGACCCTGTCTGGGAAGTATGTGGCGAACTGGGCATTCCCGTGCTAATCCATAGTGCAGATCCCGCTCCTTTTTGGGATCCCCATGACGATAAAAATGAGCGTTGGCTGGAACTTAAATTACGGCCAAGGAGAAAAAGAGGGCCGGAGGATCCTGCACCCTGGCAAACTATTATTGATGAACAGCACGACATTTTCCGAAAACATCCCAATACTAACTTTATAAACGCGCACATGGGATGGTACGCCAATAATCTTGGAAAACTCGGAGAAATGATGGATGAATTTCCCAATATGTACGTGGAAATCGGGGCGGTAATTGCGGAATTGGGGAGACAACCCCGAGCTGCAAATAAATTTTTTGAAAAATACCAGGACAGGGTAATGTTTGGTAAAGATTCATGGAACCCAAAGGAATATTATACTTATTTCAGGGTATTGGAAACTGAGGATGAGTATTTCCCATATTATAAGAAGTATCATGCCTATTGGAAAATGTATGGATTGGGCTTGCCGGATGAGATATTGAAAAAGCTTTATTACAAAAATGCTTTGGCTGTCATTCCAAACATCGATAAGTCTTTGTTTCCCGAGTAATTATCCAGGGAAGGACGTAACCGAAGATATTCCATGAACGGCCAGGGAATGTTACTAAATAGTTTTGCGAGAATGTTTTATCACCTAATTTAGCTTTCTTCATAATCTTTTGAGAAATGTCATGAAGCGATGTGATTGGGTTGAAAATACATTTGATGAGTATCTTCAGTATCACGATAAGGAATGGGGTGTTCCGGTACATGATGACAACATCCATTTCGAATTCCTGACCCTGGAAGGAGCACAGGCAGGATTGAGTTGGGCTACAGTTCTGAAGAAAAGGGCTAACTATCACGAGGCCTTTGCCGGTTTTGACCCAAACATAGTTGCCGGATTTAATGAGTCCAAGATCCAACAACTGTTGCAAGATCCGGGAATAATAAGGAATCAGTTAAAGGTGCGAAGTACTGTCATTAATGCCATTGCTTTCTTAAAAGTACAGGAAGAATTTGCAAGCTTTGACAAATATATCTGGTCGTTTGTTGGGAATGAGCCCATAGTAAATAACTGGCATGAAATGAGTGAAATCCAGGCTACTACAAAGGAGTCGGATGCTTTGAGCAAAGATTTAAAAAAGAGGGGTTTCAAGTTTGTTGGGAGTACTATAATCTATGCACATATGCAAGCTTGTGGCTTAGTCAATGATCATACCATTGATTGTTTCAGATTTAAAGAATTAACGTCAAGCACAGTGAATGATCGTTAGTTATAAAATTCAATAAATAAATTTTTTAGCATAATCAATCGCAAAAATTACAATTATGAGAACCAGTTCCCGAGTATTATTTATCATGCTGATATGTATAATAATTAGCATTAAAATATCTTATTCACAGGATAAAGGCAACGGTCAAGTCCCGCAAATAAAGGACAAAACTGCTGGGATGGAAAAGGTATCGGGCTATTTTGATTTTTATTATGACAGCAAAGCTGACAAGATCTTCCTGGAAGTTGAAAAATTTGAGGCGGAGTTCCTGTATGTCAATTCGCTTCCTGCAGGTATAGGTTCAAATGATATTGGACTGGACAGGGGGCAATTGGGCAATACCAGGGTTGTAAAATTCCAAAGGTTCGGCCCGAAAATAATGCTTACCCATGTAAACTATGGCTACCGGGCTATCACTGATAACTTTGATGAAAAAAAATCCGTGGAACAAGCTTTTGCACAGTCCATCATTGGTGGTTTTAAAATTGAAGCCCAAACACGGGACAAGGTACTGATTGATCTTACTAATTTTCTTATCCGTGATGCACATAACGTAATCGGCAGGCTTAAATCCAGGAACCAGGGTAATTACAACCTTGATAAATCAAGGTCAGCCACGTACATGGAAATGACAAAAAACTTCCCACGAAACACTGAGTTTGAAGTAACGCTAACTTATAGCGGCAATGCCACTGGAAGATGGATCAGAAGCGTGACCCCAACTCCGGGCGCAATTACTGTGCGTCAGCATCACTCTTTTGTTCAACTACCGGACAATAACTATAAACCTAGGAAATTCGATCCCAGGGCAGGTTATGGAAGAATATCTTATTTGGATTATGCTACACCTATTAGTGAACCTATCAGGAAGCAGTTTATAGCTCGTCACAGGCTTAGTAAAAAGAATCCTACGGCTACAGTTAGTGAAGCTGTAGAACCCATCATATACTATCTTGACCGGGGGGCACCGGAACCAATTAGGTCTGCCCTGCTTGATGGCGCACGTTGGTGGAACCAAGCTTTTGAAGTCGCTGGTTACAAAGATGCATTTCAAGTTAAAATATTGCCTGAAGGAGCAGATCCCATGGATGTACGCTACAACCTGATCCAATGGGTGCATAGGTCAACAAGGGGATGGTCCTATGGCAGTTCAGTTAGGGATCCCCGCACAGGCGAGATCATAAAAGGGCAAGTGAGCTTAGGCTCTCTGAGGGTCAGGCAGGATTTTTTAATTGCCGAAGGCCTTTTAGCCCCATATGAGGATGGCGAAACAGTGCCGCCGGAAATGGAAGAGATGGCATTGGCAAGACTACGTCAGCTTGCCGCACATGAAGTCGGACATACTTTGGGCCTATCACATAATTATGCTGCCAGTGTTAACAACAGGGCATCTGTGATGGATTATCCACACCCCATGGTAAAGTTGGATGCAAATGGGAAAATAGACCTTTCAGATGCTTATGATGTTAATATCGGTGAATGGGACAAGGTAGCTATAACCTATGGATACCAAGAATTCCCCGAAGGAAGCAATGAGGCCGAAGGCTTGAATAAGATTTTAAATGATGCTTATTCAGAAGGACTTCGCTTCATCTCTGATCAGGATGCCCGCCCAACTGGGAGTGCTCACCCGAATGCCCATTTGTGGGACAATGGCACTCATCCTGCCGATGAACTTAATCACATTATGGAAGTACGCTCTGTAGCATTGGGTAATTTTTCGGAAAAGAATATCAGAAAAGGCTTTCCTATGGCCACCTTAGAGGAAGTTTTGGTACCTATTTATTTTTTACACCGATATCAGATTGAAGCGGCAGCAAAAATGGTAGGAGGGCAATCTTATAATTATGCATTAAGAGGCGATGGGCAACTAGTGACTGAGATTGTCGATGCTGTAGACCAACGAAAGGCAATGGACGCATTAATAAACACCTTAACGCCTGAAGCATTGGCCATTCCTGAAAATATTTTAAAGATTATCCCACCGAGGGCTTTAGGTTATAATCGGAGCAGGGAGAATTTTAAAGTGCGAACTGGATTGACTTTTGATCCAATGGGCGCTGCCGAAACTGCAGCAAACATGACTGCTTCTTTCATTTTTCATCCTCAACGTGCGGCACGGTTGGTGGAGTATCATTCCAGAAATACATCATACCCAGGACTTGACGAAGTTATTGACAAGGTTATTTCCAACACTTGGAAGTCTACCAGAAAAGCAGACTACCACGGAGAAATACAGAATGTGGTTGATCAGGTGGTATTGCAGAATTTGATGAAAATGGCGGCAAATGAAAATGCTTCGTCACGAACGAAATCCATCAGCATGTTAAAGTTGGATGAATTAAAAAAATGGCTAGTGGAACAGCTAAACAGGACAAAGGAGGATTCACAAAAGGCACATTATTTGATGGCATTTACCCTGATAGAGCAATTTCAAAGAAACCCAAAGGATGTTAAATATACCCCCCTAAGCCCCCCTGATGGATCACCAATCGGGATGGGAATTGAACTTTATGGCTGTTATCAAAATTAGAAATGTATATTGTAAAAATAACAAACACAATTATCAGGAAATAATGTTATTGCGAATGAGAAGAATATTGTTCAAGTTTTTGGCATTCATTTGTATCTGTTTGGTTTACACCTCCTGCGACCAAGGTCCTGGTACATTGGAGGAACTCCTCAAAGGGTCAATGAATATAAAAGTAAACCCCTATGAAAGAGTACCACTGGGAGGACTGCTTACATTTAGAACAGATGAAGAATGCAAGGTTGAAATAGAAATTGCCGGTAGCATTCCTGTTAGCAAGGAATTTCCTGCCTATAACACCAGTCATTCCATCCCAGTGCTTGGCTTGTATCCAGACACAACCAATACAGTAATTGTAAAATTAACTACCAAGAATGATAGAGTATATACAGGAGAGATAGAACTTAAAACTTCTCCAGTACCTGATTTCTTCCCCACTATTGAAATAGTAAAAACCGACCGTGCTCAAATGGAACCTGGCTTACATTTGATAGAAATGCTGATAGCCAATAATGGCAAATTCCTTTCATATACCATCATGTTTGATGATAATGGAGATATTCGATGGTTTATGGATATGAGCAGTGCCGGGCAGATTGTTTATTCCGCTTTAAGAATTAAAAATGGAAACTGGCTATATCTTAGCTGGATTGATATATGGGAACTTAGTGATTTGGGAGAAGAGATCAGCAAGGAACAATTGTGGAAATATGCTGGCAATCATCACATTATTGAGCTTGAAGGGGGCAATTTGCTTATTGGAGGGTCAGAGAAAGATGCGAAAGTAGTTAGAGGTGATGGCAATGAGTCTGTTACACGCTATGATTTTGTAGTAGAATGGGACAGAAAGGCCAACAAAAGTGTGAAAGCCTGGGATTTGGCAGAGGTCCTGGATATAGACAGATCTGTATTTTCAGAAGATTATAATCTGGATTTTATGGCAGATTGGTTTCATATCAATTGCATTACACAAAGCGTGAAAGACAATTCCATATTGGCATCTGGGAGAAACCAGGGCGTTTTGAAAGTTGATAGTGAAAATAATCTAAAGTGGATTTTAGCACCACATAAAGCTTGGGGAAGATCTGGCAGAACAGGTAATGGGTTTAATACCTCCGATTATTTACTGACCGCGGTCGATTCCAATGGAACCCCTTTTGCGAAACCTGTACAACAGGGTATTCAAGGTACAGAAGAGTTTGAATGGAACACTGGCCAGCATGCTGTAAAAATATTGGATAATGGAAACATACTGCTTTTTGATAATGGACTATCACGGAATTTTGAAGAGAAGCCTACTTATTCACGTGCTGTAGAATATAGCATTGATGAAGAAAAAATGACTGTTCAACAAATATGGGAATACGGCAAATCCCAAGGATTGGAAATGTATTCTGCTATTACCAGTGATGTGGATGTTCTTCCATCAACTGGAAACAGGCTTATCACTGCTGGCAATATTCGAATGAGTAATTCTCCCGCTCATTCAAAAATTGTAGAAATAACTTATCCTGATAATAAAGAGGTTTTTGAGGCCAGGGTGTATTTCAAAGATGCTAAAGGTACAGGAGAAAGGTCCTGGGCCCAGTTCGATCTTGTTTTTAGAGGTGAGCGTTATCCTTTGTACAGAGATTAAAACAATTTGAGTTCAAGTTGCCCACCTGTATCCATCATGCGCTTTATTTGCTCTTTAAAATCCTTGCGTTTGTTCTTGAAGGGAAATTCCTCGTTAGGAACAGGGACACCCAAAAATGCACAAAGCGGCTCCCAACCCTTACTGATATCATAGATTAATAATTGGTCAGATGGAATGTTCATTTTTATTTCTTCGTTAAAGTCCGTATAAATCTGAATAGCTTTTTCCTTGTTCTTGAATTTTCCCTGGAATTGAACATTCCACAAATACTTTTCAGCGAGCATAAATGTTTTGGCGATTTTCCTGAACCTGGCTGAAAAAATCATCCTCTTCATCAAACTAAGTTTTTGAAGAATAGTTTGCGGAGTTGCTGCATATACCGTGTTGATAGCACTATTATACCATTCCTCCGGGTCCCTATCATTAAGGATAACCTTTGAGTCAGGGTACTTTTCAAAAAGAGCCTTATAGCTCATATATCCTGGGAAATCAACTGTACTGGAAAATCCGTCAAATAGAGCATCAAAATCCGTGGTACTGGTATCAAATAGTTCTTTCCAGTATTTGATTTGTTCAGGATGATTGAAAAGCCACTCCATGTGGTAACATTTCCCAAATCCCAATATCTCCAATGCTACCTTTAGTGATGCTGTTCCTGTCCTTGGGCCACCAGCCCCTATGATTTTAAGTGCCATAATTCTTTTCTTCGGGTTTTAATTTGACAATAATCAATTCAAACTTTATGTTATTTTAAGCCGTTCTTTTATATTCCTCAGCACATCTTCCTGCTTCGACCGCCTTTCCAGCTCTTCATCGGAAGCACTGTTTCTTGCTTTCAACTTCATCTCATCATTTGATTTGTTAAATTCCGATATTTGATCTCGTGTGAAAAACGGTGTCCCATTAGACCTGTCTGTCGAAATATTGTTGTAGTCAAGGTTGTATAATTCATCTCCTGCTATTCGATCAAACAAAAGTATATCTTCATCTGATAATTCATCTTTATACATACCGTAATGGTCCCGAATTATTGGTTTTGTTAAATTCTCCCACATTTTACCTGCAGAGGCGGTATTAAAAGATTCTGCCGAATTATAAAATGACATAATTTTTGGGTTGTACTTTAAGCCTAATTTCTCACTTAGTTCAGATAACACTAATTCAGGTTCCTTGATCAATTGCTCATACTTAACTGAAACCACTCTTGCTTCACCAACAATATTCAATACATCTCTCGCTGCTTGTTGATCACTTTTCCATTCATTGGCTATATGATATATATGCTTCGGGCCTATTATTGCTTTTCGAAATGATGCCGCAACATCCCTGCCATCACGATATAAATAAATATAAATTGGCTTTATATCATGTTTTTCAAGATCAGTAACATAATTTGCATTGAATGTGCTCTTGCAACACCAGATACTTGCATGGTCAGATTCAGCCTTAATCTCATAGATCACTTTGAATATCTCAAAAATATTACTTCTATTGCACCGCATTAAAACCTTATCCGTGGTGTATACTACATTGCTCCAAGAAACAGGATTATAGTTAACATATTCA
This sequence comes from uncultured bacterium, assembly GCA_965372055.1. GTDB lineage: Bacteria > Bacteroidota > Bacteroidia > Cytophagales > Cyclobacteriaceae > CBDVAV01. The sequence goes on from CBDVAV010000010.1 coordinate 9,178, forward strand.
CATATATCGGAAACCAAAGTTTCAAAATTATCCCGATCATCAAGGTTCCCATAATAATCAATAAGTGGAATAAATGTTTTCAAAATATGTGGGGGATGAGGTGCTGACACCTGCTCAAATTGATTTAGAATCAGCCTCAAGAGATTGGATCCTGACCTTTGAGTACCTATGAATTGAATGGCTTTATTCATCAGTTAAAAAATAAAAAATCCAAGAATACCAGCAATTAGGATCACCAGCAGATAGTTTAATTTTGCGTATGTTATAAGAAAAAATGATACCGCAGTAATAATACCTGAAATCAACTTATGATCTAAAGATTCAAAAAGAATCCATCCCGAGTAAGCAATCAAAGCAATAATTACTGGGCGTACCCCTTTCATTATCCCATCTATTACGGGATGGCCTTTAACACTTTCAAATGCACTGCCTACAAAAATCATTACTACTGCGGATGGGATAAAAATACCAATTGTAGCTAAAAAAGCCCCTAATATTCCGCTTAACTTATATCCAATATATGTTGCAGAAACCAGAATTGGTCCAGGAGTAATTTGACCAAAAGCTATGGCATTTGAAAATTCAACTGAAGAAAGCCAATGAAATTTATCAACCACAATATCATGAAGTATTGGAATCATCACATATCCCCCTCCAAATAAAGTCAGACTTACCTTAGCAAACTCAAACAACAATTGATGATGAATACCAGTTAGAAAAACAAATAAACCAACAAAGATAAGTACAACAATTACAAACCCCGCGTATAAGTGCCGCCAGTCATGTTTAATAACATCAATAGGCTTGCCAATACGGTTGTTTGATGGCATTTCTTTAAAAAAATAACCTACTACACCACCCAGGAATATAAAAATGATTATCCAAAGGTAGGTGTTTAAAAAAAAGGCTGAAATAACAATTGCAATAAATAAAACATACTGCCAGGTTTTGGAAATATTCTTAGCGATCATGTTATAACACATAGACAGTATCAAGGCAATTATTACAGAAATTACACTTTCAAGGAAACTTTTAACCAAGTCCAGGTTGGAATACCTGCTATATAATTCTGCGATGGAAATCATCAAAATAAAAGGTGGAAGCAATACGGAAGCCATACAAGTAATTGCCCCTACCCATCCCCTCAACTTGTAACCAATTAAGGTTACAACATTGACCGCTAGTGGTCCCGGAAGAAATGAAGCGATGGAAAGGCCATCTAAAATCACATCTTCAGTTATGATCCTTTTCTTTTCCACCAATTCTTTTTGGAGAACAGAGACCAAAGCTGCGTGTCCCCCGAAGGATGTCATCCCAATTTTAAAGAAAGATTTGAATAAAAATATAAGACCTGGCCTGATACTCATTTATTTAATATCGTCTTGTCCAGATAATAAGCCCTGTAATAACCATGGCCGCTCTTGGCAAGCCAAATGATATCGCCTTGCCGATTAGTAATTATCAGGGTTTTGCTCATGGTGCTGCTAAACAGAAATCTATCCTCTGCAAACTGGTATACACTGCCCTGCTTGAACGTAAACAATGAATCTGGTAAATCAATTGTTAAAGTATTTCTAATTGAATCTCCAAAACTATTGAACATAACAGCCCGGGAAGACTTTCTAATATTAGCCACACCATTGTCCAAAACCATGTAATCCCCATCAAAATTTTTATTGATACTATGTTGATGATAAAACTTGTCCTGGTCATTTTTAATAGTCTCTGCCCCGTATTTCCAGATCAATTCACCAGTCGTACTATTGATTTTCCAAACTTGGCTAAAATCCCTCCAGGATATTATGTAATGCCCATCTTTATCTATTGTAAGGGCATTCGCATGTCCCCAATCATTCTTATGCTTATTGATTTCAGGATAGGTAAAAGGATCCATTACTTGATCTAAGCTCCAACTCCATAATTTCTGACCTGATCTGGAAAGTTTAATAATTCCATCTGTTTTTATGGTATCTAATTGCCTTCCACCTAATTCCGATAAATCAATAGGTATTATTTCTTTTGTCAAAGCAATTATATTATTGTCCTTGTCTTTGATGAGTTCATGGTGTAGATTTTTGTCAAAGCCACCCTCCCCGTGGGACAACTTTAACAAAGTATCCCCATCATAAGCAATTTCATGTATTTCTGTATTGGAGTACAACCCGATGTAACTTCGATCATAGGGTGTATATACCCTTATGATTATGGTATCAGATAATTGATACCAAACTATTTTACCTTCACTATTGATCATGAATTGTGCCCCTGGGCTCACACTTTCCCTTAGAAAAATAAAGCCCTCAAAAGCCTGATCGGTTTTTACCACAACTTCAAATTTGGGCAGGTGGTCAGGAATTTCCAGGGGAGGGGAGGGATCGGAATTCTGAGTACACGCAAATACAATTAAGAAAACAGCTAAATAAGAAGGGTATTTTCCCATTTCAATTTGTAATGTCTATTCAATAATAAATTCTCCGTTCAACATAAGTAATTATATAATGACTCGTTGTTTAGAACCTCAAATATAGCCATAAATTGGTTTAGGATAGGTGAGGATTTTCAAAGGGCATTATCCATTCTGCCTGCATGTCCAACTGGAAAAGATTGAAATAAGAATTTGAAAGATATAGTTCAGGGAAAAGATAGGCTAATCACCACCCGCCATATCAACTATTTAAGCAAAAAAGGCCGGCCTTAATCCAGGCCGGCCTTTCAATTATTTTAATTTAATTCCAAAGACCAATGTCCTTGGGATTAAACATGTTCAACCACTACGGTGCCAATGTGAATGGAACCGGTCCAGGGAAAGTGATCACTGAAACAGCTTCTTCAGCATAAGTGTTTACCCAGTCAATGGTCCAATCATTGCCACTGATAGAAGATACAAAAGTCCAGGTATCCCCAAAACTATCAGTGAAACCGGTAAATGCCACAACGGTACAAGTTTCAGTGAATGTTAAATCACCACCAGCTGTACCGCCTCCATAACATGGGCCGTAGGCACCGAAAGCCCAATCACTGAACTGGTATACGCCAGCGCCCAAGGCAACGATATCAACCGTACCTGTAACTGTTTCCCCTCCAGAGCAACCTGGGTGCCCAGCACCCACTACCGTTGAAAAGTTAACGGTTTGTTCCAAGCTGGAAGGGCATGCTGCCGGCATGGTGAAATCAAAATGTCCACGGAAGGCAGCCCCCACAACAGAGGCAGATGAATTGGATCCGGCAAATACAGACCCATCATTCATGATGACCTTGCCCGAGATATTGAAATTGTCACCGGCGGTAATGTCGGCAAAACTGACCCCTACCGCGGTGGCAAGGTCATTGGCCGTTATGGTAACATTGGCCAATTCCAGAAGCCCGATCGCATTTTCCACGAAACTAGAGGCCGCGACCCTCATAATCTCTACACCAGACACTGAATTGTCCCCATTGGAGGCATCATTGTCATCATATTCGAGTTCCAGGATGTATTCAGCAACATTCTTTCCATCGTTTTCATCAACAAATTCAATGGTATAGGTATACGAGGATGCTGAGAAATCTGCCGCCGACAGGATGTTCACCAATTTGCTCCCCTCGCTTATCAAACGGGGGTAAGCCCCGTGTCCGGCCGTGTCGAAAGTCACGATCGGTGCTTTATCTGTATCCTCGCAGGAGGAGATGACAAAGGTTGTCAAAACCAAGAGCAAGGCTGTTTTTATACTTTTTATATTTATAAATTTCATTTCAAATAATTGTTAAGGTTTAACACAATTTAACGCAAGATAGGCCCACCCATATTCCAGAACACACGGATATCCAATCCAGCCTTTTGATCCACATTCACGTTCCGGCTTTCGCTGGTAGTGGGATAAAAGAATGAAAGTGGGAACGGGTCCGAAGCTGTGCCAGTGGATGGTTCAAGGCCAGGCTGTACATTGGCCGGCTTCCCTGTCCTTTTGTACATATTGTATGCTTCCAGGCCGTTGCCCCAGACAGCAATGTGAAATTCCTTGATCACCACATCCAATTGGTCGGCACCTGCTGCATCGTAGAAGGCCAATACCTCTGTAACATAGTTGTCAACATCGCTTCCATCCTCAGCCATTCCGAACAAATCCTTGATCGTGCCTATCTCACCACTCCTTAACTCAACCTCTGTGTTCATCTTGGTGGATACCAGGCCTTCAAAACCTTCTACTTTGGCCATGGATGCACGGATACCGCTTTCCATCAAAGTCCTGGCGTTGCCCGGGTTATTGTTCATGGTCAGTTCTGCCTCTGCCCTCATGAAATCAACAAAAGAAGAGAGCAAGATAGGGGATATCCCCGCACCTAGGCCTCCACGTGTTCCGGATTCCCTTGTGTCATCAAACGTACTGTCATCAAAATCACCTCCGAAAGGGTAAAGCCCCCATGAGGTACGGATAGGGCCATCCGGTGGTATACCTGATCCGTTTAGGTGGTCCCTTCCTGAATACCCGTCAGCCACTACACAGAATGGCAGGTTGGGGTCAATCGCATCCCAGTGGGAAATAGAAGCTCCTGGGTCTTGGGTAGGCAATGCTGTAAAGTGGCAGGAGTACGTTGTGCCATCCTGGTTAAACGCATCGTCTATCTTCCTGTAGAAGTAATACCGGATCCTTGGGTCAATCACAGTTATTCCTAGGGCATTGACCTTCTCCTCCCTTAACGACCACATGAAATAATTGGACAGATAGGCGCCGTCCCCTGTCTCATAGTGGTTGTTGTACTGTGGGTGACGGGAATTGGGGTTGGTCCGGTTAACTCCGTAATTAAATTGGAAATCCTCACTTGGGTCATTGATCACATCACCTGTAGCCAGTGAGTTGAACGTACCCGCATCACCTTCATTCAAGGCCATCCGCAATTTAATGGTGTTGGCCAATGTAATCCATTTATCCGGGTCACCTCCATAGAAATTATCGAAGGCAGGTGCCGTGGCAGTGGTACCGGACAATTGCGCTATGGCCTCGTCCAGTAAAGCCTTGGCCGCGGTATATACTTCTAAACCCGTGGCAAGCTTCGGACTGATCACGTCCGTGCCCTGTCCCGCTTCCAACAAGGGGACATCCCCCAATAAATCCACCAATATCATCATGGTATAGGCCTTCATGATCTTGGCGGAACCCACGTGGATGTCAAATGCAGCCCCACCTCCATCTACAGAAACATCTGAAAGGGCTTCCAAGGCATCTACATCCGGGTACAAGCCCGCGTAGGCATTGATCCAAAGCCCGTTAAAATTTGTCGGGCGGTGAAATGAGGTATAAGAAAACCCAGCGGCATGGTACATCCTGGCAGCAGCCCCAGGTACAAACTGGGAACCAGCAAAAATACCATTGAACGTCAACTGGACAGTACTGTACAAGTCATTCAAACTGGCTTTTTCCGGGGTGATCGCATTTGGATTGACTTGAAGGTCCAATTCCGTATTGTCACAAGCATTTGTGACGCCCACTAAAAAAGCAACGATTAATAATTTATATATGAATTTCATGAATTTCGTATTTTATGGTTATAAAATCCCAACCTAGAAGGTCAAGTTCAGGTTTATCCCAAATTTCTTGGCCGTCGGTGCGGTACGGAAGTCAAATCCCTTACCGTTACCTACTGCCAAACTTGAAATTTCCGGGTCAAAATTAATCCCTTCGGGGAAATTTGGCGCACTGTAGAACAGGTTTTCACCTGATACAGTGATGCCCACGGTACCAAAAGGGGTCTTGTCCAACAGGCTCTTTGGCAGTACATAGCCAATGGAAACCTGCCTCAAACGAATGACCGTGGCATCAAAAACACCACCCTCGGCCGCGAAGAAGTAGGCCCTGAAGAAGCTGTCCCCAATATAGGTCTGGACATCGTTGGGCACGTAAACCGGGTTTCCACCTGCATCAACACCTGTTTGCTTAACGGCATTGGGCATGATCAGGGGAACATTGCGGTTCACGTCAGTATCACTGGTATTGCCACGGGCAAGCATCGCCTGCACTGTTGAAGAGTAGATGTCACCGCCCTGGATCAATTGCCAATGGAAACCGAATGAAATCCCTTTCCAGGAAATGTTGTTGATCCAGTTCATGGTGTAGTCAGGGTTAGGGTCCCCTATTTTTGCCAGAGCACCAGAGGCCTGGTACGCACCTTGGTTATCTACCACGAACAGTCCAAAGAACTCGCTGTTTGGATCTTCAACTTTTTGGAAATCACTTCCATAAAGTGCATTGAAAGGCTCACCAGGGATGGCATAGTTACCCAATGTTGTGTATCCTGCACCGTTTCCACCGATACCAAAGTTCCCTCCTGATGTAGGGTCAGAAACCTGTACCCTATCTATACCTGTGAATATACTGTTTACGTTACTCACGTTCTTGGTGAAATTCCAGGTAATGTCCCATTGCAGTTCACCTGGCATTGGCGGGCTGACATTGATGCCCAGCTCAATCCCCTTGTTGTTCACCTCTGCTGCGTTAACAGTAGTTGACGTAAACCCTGTGGCAGGGTCCAAAGGAAGGTTGATGATCAGGTCCTCAGATGTCTTGTCATACAATGACAGGTCAATCCCGATCCTGTTGTTCCACAACTTTGCCTCAATTCCTGCTTCATACTCAACAAACAGCTCACGCTCCAAATTCCTGTTGCCCAGGAAATTAGATACCGTGTTGCCGTTCAAAGTAGTCCCGCCGGCAGTGATAAAACTTCGGGTAAAAGAATTCAAAACACTCCTGGTGGAGTATGGGTCCGGGTAACCGGCAGAAGTACCAAAACCTACCCTTAACTTAAGGTAGTTGAGGATATTGCTTGAAAAGCCTGTAAATGCATCTGTTGGTATAAATGCAAGACTGGCTGATGGGTACAACACTGAACGGTTGGCACTCTCAAGTGTTGAGGTCCAGTCGTTCCTTGCCTGTAGGTTCAAGAAAATAAAGCCATTGTAGCCAATTGTAGAGGTGAGGTATGCACCAATGGTGTTTTCCTCGCGCAGTCCGGAACCAGTGCTGTGGTTGATGAAGTTCTGGTGTTGCTTAAAGTCGTACACAAACTGGTTTGTGCTGTTAAGGACATTTCCTTCTCCCACTTCCCTTCTGGTGTTGATACCAACAATACCGTCAATGCTGATCGATTCTGTAGGGCTGAAAGTGTACAGCACGTTGAATATCTGGTCTGTGATACGGTTGGCAATATTAGTGGTACCCATTTCCCCGTTTGGTTGCCGGGGACCGCCTTTGTTGATATGGCGGATGTTTGTCTGGTTATAATTGTCCAAGCTCAAACGGTAGATTGCCGTAAAGTTGTCATTCAAATCATAGGAAACCTCCATGCTGGAAAAAAAGCGCTGGATCTCCTCGGTCTGCCCCGAATTGTTCAATGTCCAGCGCGGGTTCTGGATAGCTGAGCCCCGTCGGTAATAGATATTGGAACCATTAATCGGCGACTGGTACGGAAGGTTCATCAAATCCATGGACCGCGGGGTGAACAGGATGGCAGCGAAAAGGCCGTTGCCGTCTCCACCAAAGGCAGGTCCGGTAAGGGGTGTCAACCTGTCTGAGTAGACATAGTTGAAAGAGCCCTTTACTTTGATGCCGTTGGCCAGACTCCCCCGTGCACCAATACCAAAGTTGTGCTTGTCAAGGAAATTGGAACGTCCCCCGCCCCTCAGTGCATCCAGTTCAGGGGTAAACCCTTCTTCTGTAAGGTAACTGTAGGTTGCGCTCATTGATGCATTCTCGCCCATGGCCCCCGCTATGGAAAGGGATGTATTGGAGGACAGGCCGCTTTGAAAGAAATTTTCAACACTTTCATGTGGCTGGTACGGGTATGGAACAGCACCATTCGCGAATTGAGGTACATCGTCCCTATACTGGGGTTGATCATATGGATGGGTGATAAGCACCTGTGTCCCGTCAGGGGTCAGGCCTTGGAAATCAGCACCGTACGTGGCTGGGTTCAGGTCTGCAAAGGCAGCTCCCCAATTGGAGAAGAACCATCCAAAACCGGCACTAAAACCATTCCCAAAGGTATTCTGGTAATCAGGTATGTTGGCCACTTCGGTCTGGTATACACCTTGGGTAAGACTGATTTCCATTTTCTTGCTCGCACCGGCACCGGCCTTGCCGTTTTTGGTGGTAACCAAAACAACACCGTTCCTTCCGGCCTCACCGTACAGAACTGTAGCTGAAAGGCCTTTCAAAATACTGATGTCCTCAATGGTGTTGGGGTCCAAATCCAGGAACCTGGAAGAGGCTGTGGCACTACCAGAGGCAAAGTTCTGGCTACTGTTGGAAGCAGTGTTAAAAGGTATGCCATCTACAATGAACAGTGGCTGGTTGCTACCGGTAATGGTAGAGTAACCACGGATGATGATGTTGGTACCTGACCCGGCCAGCCCTGAAGTTGAGTTGATGGCCACACCAGTGGCTTTTCCACGCAACAGGCGGGCAATGTCAGATTCCTGGCGGTTGGCAATTGCCTCCCGGTTAATGGTGGTCACACCATAGCCCAGGGCTTTTTTCTCTTTTACAACCCCAAAGGCTGTTACCACAACCTCAGATAGTTCGGAAATGTCAGCTGAAAGTTGTATATCGATCACCGACCTGGATCCTACGTCTATCTCTTGGGACATCAGGCCCACGAAAGAGAAGATCAATGTCCCTCCCCCTTCTGTCAGGGTCAATTTGTAATTACCGTCTACATCGGTAATTGTCCCGTTCGAAGTGCCCTTGAGCACCACGTTCACACCAGGTAATGGTAACCCGTCCTCAGACGAGGTTATTGTACCTGATACTGTTCGTTCTTGTGCCAGTGTAACTGCAAAAGTAAACACCAGCCCAAGGCCAAGTAGTAAAAACTTTTTCATTTAGTATAGGTTTAAGTTGAACATTACATGGAACACATTGTTCCATTAAAGATCAAACCTAATGGAATTTATTTGAAAATGAAAGTTAAATAACCTTTTTTGGGGGTGTTTTTGTAAATATTATAGCCTTTTTTGGGGGATTAATTGCACTTCCCTGAAAAATCACGCAAAATGGGGTAAGGGATTTATAATCCGTATGTGTTCCTACAATTATTTGGCAAACGAACAAATTGGGTAAATCAACACATAAATAAAGACCCAGATCACTCAGTCATGAGGTATAAATTACTGATTCAGGTAATCAATAGTCAGATAAGAAAACGCCTTTACCCCTAATTTTAACCCAGATTCCTCAATGTAAAAGTCAGGTGTGTGATGTTGTGCTCCCAAAGCACTGGGGTCTTTGCCCTTTGGCATTCCGCCAACAAAGAAAAACAAACCCGGTACCTGTTCTTGGTAATACGAAAAGTCTTCTGCCCCGGTAATTGCATCGATCAGTATAACCTTCTCTTCGCCAGCTGCCTGTTGGAGGGAAGGCAGCATTTTTGACATTAATTCAGGGTCGTTGTAAGTTATAGGAACCCCATGATTAATGGTTACTTCCGCAGTTGCTCCCTGACTTTCGGCTACTTTAGTTGCCGTGAGTTTAATCCTTTCAAAGATTTTATCCCGCATTTCGTTATCCAGAGCACGGATTGTCCCGACCATTTCCACTTCCTCGGGAATAATGTTGTTTCTGACACCACCATGAATACTTCCAATTGAAACAACAGCTGCCTGCTTTGTCAGTTGGCTGTGTCTGCTGATGATCGTCTGCAAGCTATTAATTATTTGCGCCGAGGTAACTATTGGGTCAATACCGGACCAAGGGGCAGATCCATGCGCCTGCCTTCCCTTCACTTTTATACTAAAGCTATTGGCACTGGCAAGTATTCCTTCTGGCCTATATCCAATGGTACCAACCTCACGATAGGCTGAAATGTGCAATCCAAATATAGCATCAACATCGGGATTCTTTAATACACCTTCTTTTACCATCAACTCTGCCCCTCCTACTTCTCCTGGAGGTGCACCTTCCTCCGCCGGTTGAAATATAAACTTAACAGTCCCGTTTATATCCTTTTTCATGCTTGAAAGAATTTCAGCGGCACCAAGCAGCATGGCCATGTGCGTGTCATGTCCACAGGCATGCATTACACCTACTTCTGCATTGTTGTATGTGCCTTTTGCCTTTGATGCAAAAGGGAGGGGTGTCCTTTCTACTACCGGCAGGGCATCCATATCCGCCCTCAGGCCTATCACAGGTCCCGGCTTTCCGCCCTTTAAAATGCCAACTACACCAGTATGGGCAATTCCGCTTTGTACCTCCATACCCATCTCTTTTAATATCTTGGTTATCTTTTCCGAAGTTTTAAATTCCCGGTTTGATAACTCGGGGTTCTGGTGGAAATCACGCCGCCACTCGATCACCTTATCTTCAATTTGATCGACCATGGAATTTATTTTTGATTTTAGTTTACCGTTTTTGCCATTCTGGGCAAATATTGTTAGAGCTAAAAGAAAGATGAGATTGAATGTAAGGTACTTCTTCATTTTGGTTTAGTTTATAATTGGCAGTTCGAATATAGGAAGATTTATTTAAAACATTCAGGTTACTATCTAGGATGAATTAGCCTGAACGCTTGATTAAAATTTATCTACAAAAGCTTTAGAGCTTTGTAAGCATCGCTATGGAATAAATGAAATTAAATTGGATTAATAGCACTTATTGACTCTCGGCAGAATCCGAATAGATGAAAATTATAATGTTTCTGTTAATCAAAAATTGAAAATCAGAGCCAATCTTAACTTACCGCATGTAATGATACCCTGTTTCCTTCACTGTCTTCAAAATGGGCAATAAAACCATGCTCTCCAATGCCGGTTTTCGGGAATAAGGTCTTCCCGCCATTAGATTCTATTTTAGCTAAGGTAGCCTCGATGTCATTAACATGAAAGTAAACCATTGTCCCATCATGGGATGGGTTATAGCCTTCGCCTTTTATCAAGGTGCCGGTTGAGCCCGCCCCATTTTCTTCCATGGGAAACCATCCCATCTGCATCGGCCCCATATCTTGCCTGTTGAGGGTAACATCTAATACTTTTTCATAAAACGATTGTGCCCGGTCCAAGTCGTTTACAGGTATTTCAAACCAGTTTACAGGATTCATATTTTTATAAATTTAAATTTATTGATTGATCAAATTAAATAATATAACTTAAAATATTTATAATACTAGAATTTTACTTTCATATTTCGCTTATTCTCTGTTTTTGTATAATTGATTGTATCCCTATTCCACTTGCGAGGTGGCAAATTGCTTCTTGTAATCCTTGGGGGTCATTTTTACATACCTCTTGAACAGGGCATTAAAAGTTGACTTTGAATTAAAGCCTGAATCATAGGCTACTGCTACATTGGTTAAGATGTTGTTTTTTGGATTGAGCAATTGCTCTTTGACTTCTTCAATTCTGTATTCATTAATGAAATCATAGAAGTTCATTCCAAGACCGATATTAAGTACCACGGATAAATTTTTGGGATTTAACCCGAGCATCTCGGCCAGCTTATTTAAATTCAGATTTGGATCCAGGTATGGTCTTTCATCCTGCATCAAATCCAGAAGTCCTGCTTTATATTTAGCAATAAATTCTTCACTGAGGCGGTTGCCATTTTGCGTGGCCAATATTCCCTGACTATTAAAAAAGTACTTTGGATTAAAAATTATCTGGTAGGCCATCCAATAAATAAAAAGCGAAATTGCCATCCAGAGAGGATAATATGTGATCTCTGTGACGCCCATCTGATAGAAGTTCAGGTTCACCAATATG
>CBDVAV010000011.1:0-20747 GCA_965372055.1 uncultured bacterium
ACGGAGAAAAGTACGAGATCAAATGGAAGTCTAAAGTACTCAAGTTCTATTCTTGCGGAGCAAACACCTACACCGTTGAATGTCTTGAGATGATCCCTGGTAGCCTGACAATAAAACACTTGGATGAAGGTAACATGGGGGAATTCATCAGCTTAAAGGAGTTTAACAATGACCATGTAAACGAGCAGTTGGATTTCAGGTGCAATTGCCATGGTTTTACTTTTGCCAATGGAAAATATTTTATCACCAACTATTTTGTGAACGATATTTTAGAAGATGAATTTGAAGAAGTGACAGATCTACAAAATATTAATTCCGGGGATTATGATGTGATCTGTTTTTTGGACAGCGGGGAGTGGATACATTCCTGCAAATATCAGTACGAGTTATATATTCAAAAAGAGGGAATCCGCAAATTTTCCGTGTACACCGATATTTCCATGATTAACAAAATAGATGAATACGTTGAGGCTAAAATTCATTATTTCGAGCGAAAGCAAAAAAACTGCACCGGTATTTGCCTAAATGCTATTGGTGAAGTGCATGTTAAAACTTTTGCCAATAGTCTAAATTGAGACTATCCATCCTTTGTATTTTACTGATCTCAGGTTAACAACTCCAGGAATTCCCAAAACTGTGCAATTGCTAAACATAAATTACATGAAAGTGGAAACATTAAAAATAGCAGTGCATTCATCGAGAGTGTAATACTAGCTTTGTTTACACCTAAGGCAACTTATGATTTACTTAATAAACCATATAATTATCAGTTTGATACGTGGTTACTTACGCTTCAATAAGCATCGCTCTTATTATTATCACAGTGGCAGGATGGAAGGGGCTCTATTGAGAGGTATCAAAAAAAGGGTATTAAGGCCATTGACCTTTATTTATTCAGCAGTTCTTACACTTGGAGAGTTTCTGGTTTTCAATGTTTTGTTGGGAACAAATATTGTTTCCTTGCCTCTAATCTAAAGAGCACACCACGATCAAATAAAAAATAGGGATAACAAACTTATTTTGTCACCCCTATTAAACAAGTGATGATTTAACTCACTAGCAAAATTACCGGAGGCTTTAAGGCTGGTCAATGATTTTTGTCATGTTTTTTTTCGAAAACCCTATTTCTCTGTAGGGTTCATTATTGACAAATTATGAGCCGATGTAACAAAATGTAACCACTCCCGTATTATATTGACAAATATTAGGGTAATAATTGTCAATGATAAGGCAAGCAAAACCAAAATCTGATGAAACGTACTAATCTGGGCGAATTTGAAGAACTCGTTTTACTGATTGTAGCGGTACTGAACAAGGATGCTTACGCTGTTTCTGTGAAAACCGAAATGGATATGCACTCCGAAAGAAATGCCAAAATAAGTTCAATACACCTGGCATTGTACAGGCTGGAAGACAAAGGGTATTTATCGTCCGAAATTGGAGGAGCTACTGCCGAAAGAGGTGGCAGGAGGAAGCGGTTTTTTAAGATCACACGGCAAGGAAGGAGTGCACTCGCAAGTACCAAGGAGCTTCGTAATCATTTATGGGAATTAATTCCAGAAGTTTCATAAAATGAGTACCCCAAATAAAGATACAAAGCCCCCTCGGTGGGCAATTTTCGTACTCCGCAAAATCTGCAAGCCAGAGATATTTGAAGAAATGCTTGGCGATTTAATGGAGTTGTTCAAGTTAAGGGTAAAACAAGATGGAAGTACAAAAGCCAGTTGGCTATTCGTGCTTGATGTTTTCACCTCATTTAGATTCCATTACATAAGAAAATCAAGGTCAATAAATTCAATAAATATGTTCAGGTACAACCTGATAATAGGTTTAAGAAGTTTAAGAAAACACAGGCTTTTTTCAATCATTAACCTGGCAGGATTATCACTTGGGTTGGGATGCTCGATTTTTATCTATTTGTATGTTCAAAGTGAGATCAGCCATGACACCTTTCACGAAAATGCTGACAAGCTTTACAGGGTAAACCAGACATTTATTTGGGGGGATGATAACAATAATTTATTCTCCTCTACTGGGCCCGGGGTTTCAATTGCTTTAAAAAACGAAATCCCTGAAATCCAGGCTGTAACCAGATTGCATACCCCAGGACAATTTCTGGTTACCTACAAAAATAACGACAAAGCCATCACCTATAGCGATGAAAAAATAATTGCCGCTGACTCTAATTTCCTGGAGCTTTTCACTTTTCCATTGGCAGAGGGTAACCCAAATACAGTCTTTAATAATCCTAACTCTTTGGTGATGACAGCCTCCACTGCCAGAAAATACTTTGGCAACGACAATCCTATCGGTAAACTGATTCTATTGGGCAAGGGAGGGAAAAATACCAATTATGTGGTTACAGGAGTTTTCGAAGACCTTCCGGAGAACTCTTATATTGATTTTGACATTTTGGTTTCAATGAACAGCTTTCCAGATGTTGAAGATAGAAGCTGGAGCTGGATCTGGACTACCTTTGTTACATTTGCCCTTTTAGATGAAAATGCTTCCCATGATGTAGTGGAGCAGAAACTCGAAGCCATCCCGCCAAAGCATGCAGAAGCGACTTTGCAGAGGGTTATGGGCATTTCATTCGATGACTATATTAAAGGCGGGAAGGAATGGAAACTATACTTACAGCCCCTGACTGATATCCACCTGGGATCCTCCAATATTTATAACCGCCTTAATACTGTTGGTGATAGATCAGTAGTAAATACCCTAATTGCCTCTTCATTGTTCATCCTTCTTCTTACCTGCATCAATTACATGAATTTAAAGACATCCCAGTATACTAGGATGGCAAAGGTGAACGGTATCAGAAAATTGCTGGGGTCGAATAGAACTTTGATCAGTTGGCAATATTTTGTTGAATCCTTCCTATTTACCATGATATCCATTGTTGTGGCACTACTGATGGCTTATTTGATATTACCTGTATTTAATCAAATGTCAGGTAAAGAGCTTCAGGCCGCTGAGCTATATAGCATTGGCATATTGATTAAGCTATTATTGGTTGCACTGATTATCAGTGTGATAAGTGGGAGCTATCCAGCTTTCTTATTGAGTGCATTTAAACCAATTGACGTGTTGGCAGGGAAACTTAAATCTGGCAGATCTTCCGGTAGGCTTCGCAATATATTTGTAGTAGTACAATTTTCCATTTCATTATTGTTGATCGGGTCTACAATAGTAGTATATGATCAATTGCAATTTATTGTGAATAAAGACCTGGGATTTGCCAAGGATAACCTGGTTACCATTGGCAGGGTAGAGTGGCTTGATAACCAGAAAAGTGTGGCCAATGAGTTCAGCAGCTTGCCAGGTGTTATCAGTGCTTCATTATGTACATCAGTTCCTCCTAACGTGTATAATGGAGATCAATTTGTACCCGAGGACGACCAGAACAAATCAGCTCCCCTAAATTACCTGAAAGTTGATGAACACTACCTTCCAACCATGAAGATAGAGTTGACCCTAGGCCGTAATTTTTCTCCAATTGCTGCTTCGGAAAAGGATAAAGTGATATTAAATGAATCAGCAGTAAAGGCATTAGGTTGGCAGTTTGGGGAGGTCTTGGGAAAGAATATTTTGTATAGCACAGAAAAATTTGAGGTAATAGGTGTTACCAGAGACTATAACTTCTGGTCGTTGCAGGCTGCCATCGAACCACTGGCTATATTTCATCAGGAAAGCCCGATTTCAGGTAGCGGCAATCAATTTATAGTAGCAAGAATTGAGGCTGATCAGGCTTTATGGACTGATGTGATTAGCAGCATGGAATCTAAATGGAAGGATTTCAACGCGGGTGTGGAGTTTCAGTATGATTTCGTGGATGATGCTTTCGCTGCAACTTTCCAGGGACAACAGCAATTTGGAAAATCTTTAGCAGTATTTGCATTTGTAGCATTTTTCATTGCCGGATTAGGCCTTTTGGGTATGATAATTTATGCCCTTGAGCAAAGGATAAAGGAAATAAGCATCAGAAAAGTCCTGGGATCCAATTCATTTCAGGTGATTGTTTTAATGAGCAAAAAGTTTGTAGGCCTGATATTGATAGCTGTTATCACCAGTATTCCCTTAACCATTTGGGTGATGGATCGATGGTTGATGAATTTTGAATATAGAATTCAGATAAAGCCTTGGACCTTTATTTTATCTGGATTGATTACAGTGATTTCAGCTATCTTGATTATAGGGGTTCAATCCCTTAAAACTTCAATGAAAAATCCAGCTACCGTGTTGAGGGACGATTAATGATCCAAGGATTTGTTGCTGGGGAAATCTATTGCTAAGTTTATTAAAAAAAAGCAATGAGATATATCCTGGTCATCCTACTCTGCTTGAGTAATATCCCGATTTCGTTCTCCTTTCAATACAAAGTAAACCAGGACAGGATTGAGACCCGTATTCTTGCCCTTGGCAATTATGGCAAGAATCCAGAGGGCGGAGTTAGCAGAGTGGCATTTAGCCTTGCCGACATTAAGGGAAGGGAATACATGATGCAGCTAATGAAGGATGCAGGTTTAGACGTCAGCATAGATGCTGCCGGAAATATTATAGGCCGGAGAAAAGGAAATAATTCAAACGCCAAACCAATTATGTTTGGATCACACATTGATTCTGTTCCCTTTGGTGGTAATTATGATGGCGATGTAGGCTCAATTGGAGCTTTGGAAGTAATGGAGGTACTAAAGGAAAACAATATATTAACAGAGCATCCTTTGGAAATGATCATTTTTTCTGACGAAGAAGGAGGTCTCGTGGGAAGCAGGGCATTAATAGGCGAACTGTCCGATCAAGCCTTACAAGTGATCAGCCATTCTGGTAAAACAATTGAACAAGGAATTAAAGATATAGGTGGTGATCCATCCCGGCTCGATGGGGTGATAAGGAAGAGTGGGGATATAACTGCCTTTTTGGAGTTGCATATAGAACAAGGAGCAATTCTTGATGATGAAGATATCGAAATTGGTGTAGTTGAGGGGATTGTAGGCATCGATTGGTGGGATATTACCATTGAGGGCTTAGCCAATCATGCTGGAACCACACCCATGAATAAAAGACAAGATGCAATGCTTGCCGCAGCACATTTAATTGTTGCCATTAATGAAACAGTGACAGGAATTCCAGGTCGACAGGTTGGGACCGTGGGGAGAATAAAAGCAGAACCGGGAGCCCCCAATGTTATACCGGGCAAAGTCATCATAAGCCTGGAAATCCGGGATTTATCCGGTGAAAAAATAATGGAGATTTTCCAGTCCATTAAACAGAGAGCAACAGAAATAGCTAATAACTCCCGTACCAAAATCACCTTCAATCATATTGATGTCTCGGCAATTCCTGCCCCCACAGATCCAAAAATCAGGGAGTTGATTATTGAATCATGCAAGGAATTGAAACTTTCTTATATCTCAATGCCCAGCGGTGCAGGGCACGATGCCCAGGATATGGCTAAAATTGCGCCAACCGGGATGATCTTTGTGCCTAGTGCAAAAGGCATAAGTCACTCACCTATCGAATATACCAAGCCTGAGGACATGGCAAATGGAGTTCAGGTTCTATTGCAATCCATTTTAGAAATCGATAAAACAAAAAATTAACACATTTTTTTTTATAGGCAGACAGCCTTCAAAGGTACTTTTGAATGTATTTGCCGCAACTTTTATACGTATTTATACTTATAGGGTAAAAAAGGGTTTCATTTACTTTATTTATATTGATCTGGATTAAACCTTTTAAACTAGCTCAAAATGAAAAAAATCAACGTGATAATTGCTGATGACCACAAACTATTTCGCAAGGGCTTGTATATGATTTTATCAGATGTAAAGGAGATCAGTAAAATCAGGGAAGCCCAAACTGGAAAGGAAGTCATCGCGTTAATGAAGAAAAGGGTGGCTGACGTCATTTTAATGGACCTTAACATGCCGGTCATGAATGGGTTCGATGCCAGCAGTTACATTATTAAGAAATATCCGGAAACAAAAGTGATTGTGCTTACGATGCACGATGATGAAACGTACATCAGTCACTTGTTGGAAATCGGGGTCCATGGTTACGTTTTGAAAAATGCCGATCCTGAGGAAATCGAAAGTTCGGTAATAAATGTCTATGAAAAAGATTTTTATTATAACAACCTCGTATCAAGAATTCTTCACAAAGGGTTTATTGGTAAAATAGTAGGGAAACCTAAATTTCCATCTAAGATTGTACTGACCACCAGGGAGACTGAAGTCCTGCGGTTTGTTTGCAAAGAACTTACCAATGGTGAAATTGCAGATAAATTACTTGTTACCAGAAGAACAGTTGAAAAGGTAAGAAGTAATTTGCTTAGAAAGGTGCATGCGAGAAATACAGTAGGCCTCGTAAAATATGCACTGAAACATAACGTGTTTAGTAATTGAAAATTCATTTAAATATAAATCAGTTATTGAGAATCAAAACTTCATTATTTTAAGGTATCCCCTGATAAAAGTCATTGGAAGCCAGGGAATTGAATGATACATTGTTAATTATTGAAATATAATTTACAAGATCATGAGGTATCTTAAAAGACTATTTCCAATTGCCATTTTGTTTTGTGTTTCTTTGGAGACTTTTGCGCAAAGCGGGATTTATTACGCAGAGTCTAATTACAAGAGAAAAATAACAAATTATCAGATTCCATGCATCAATAAACTTACATCAGAGGAATCCTATAATTTTTACAACAAAAAGTATATCAAGCTTTCCAAAGCTGAGCAAGTCAAGAAATTTAATAAAAAGGAGGTGTGGGGATACAGGGATTGCCAGGGATTTGACTATAGACTGGTTCAAAATCTCCACTACAAAATACTTGAAGATGATGCATTGGTCCTGTATAAAATTGATTATGCAATTCAATCAAGGTTCAATGATTTCTTGAGGGGTGTCATTCCAAAATATTATTTCAGTAATGATATTAAATCAGAAATTGTTCTGCTTAACATAACCAATTTGAAGAAAGTTTACTCGAACAATGCAGAATTTATCCGGAAAATTTAAAAATATCTCGAATCTCCACAATCTTGTATTCATTGCTATGATGCCCATGACAAAACCTATATCGTGAACGAGTTGTTACAAGAGTGTATAGACAGTAAAGCGGTACTTTAATCCTAGATATTCGACTAAAAGCAACACCTTGAGTGTGGATATATTAGTGTAAAAGTTGTGTATAAAAAGTCATATTGACCTATTAACTTTATATCGCCATTCTTTCAATATGATTGACCTTAAGGACATAGACATCAAAATCATAGATTTAGAGACAAAACTAAAATCTGCAATAACCGAAAATTTTTCTGCAAACTCGATTAATCAGATCAGGGATAATATTAATTATATGAAAGATTGCAAAAATGAATTAACTAAGGTTAGAAACAGACTTGAAGACCTGCACTCTAGGCTATAATCGAATTTATTAAGAATCTTTATCTAATTTTAGCCATCCTTAACGTTTATTGAATAAGGGAATTGATTCCTCGTCCGCCATTGGCGGATTTAATACTTATATTTGCAAAACCCCCAGGATTTTGTTGAGGTTGATAAAAAGGGTTCTGTTTATTTCTTTCATTACAGTGGCAACTTTGTTACTGGCTGGAATTATTTCCACTTATTTGTATCAGGAAAAAATCATCCAACACCTGGTAAGGGAGGCCAATAAAAATATCAATACCCCTATACATGTTGGGGAAATCGAGATTTCAATCTGGGAAGAATTCCCCATGATAGCAGTATCATTTAAGGATGTTTTGGTTGAAGAAAGTTATAAAATTAATCCAGGGATACTTGGGAAAGCCCGTTATGTTTTCTTTGCCTTCAATTTATCCGATCTTCTGCAAGACAATTACATAATTAAACGGGTTATTATAGAAGGAGGGGAAGTTAATCTTGAAAAAAGCATCAAAGGTGAAATCAACTACAATATTATTGATAAACGTGACGGCAAAAATGAAGGTATAGAACTGGACCTTGACAAGGTTAAGATAACAAACACCAAGCTCACTTATAATAATTTGGTCAACAATCAGGAATTAAGTTTTCAACTGAAAGATATTGAGTCGACTATCAACCTTATTGCAAATTACTATTCATTCAATGTACACGGCAACCTTACCTCGGAAATGATAAGGTTTGGAAAAGATAATTACCTTGAAAATAAGGAAGTAAAGCTTACGTCACGCATTACTTTTAACAATCAAAACAAGGTTCTCAAGGTGGAATCTTCCAACCTGAATATTAACGACGGAAGCTTTTCGGTTACCGGGGACTATAAGATAAGCAGACCTGATTCAATAGACATTTCAATAGTGGGCAATAATTCTGATATACATACTATTTTGTCTTTATTCCCAAATCGTTTTGAACAAAGATTTTCGGAATATACCAGTGAAGGGAATGTTTTTTTTAGCGCGAATCTGTCGGGCCCTCTATCAAAACTTCAATCACCCTCGATAACTGTTGAATTTGGATTTGACAATACTTTGCTAATCAATAAAAAACTAAATGCCAGAATTAAGGATGCCACTTTTGATGGATATTTTAAAAGCCCCGAGTTGTCTGACCTATCAAAGGCTAAGCTTCTCATCAAAAATATTAATGGGAAATTTGAAGATAATGAATTTTCAGGAAATCTCTTGTTGGAAAACCTCCTGGATCCATATTTGGAATTTGATCTTATTGGTGATTTTGAAATAGATAAACTGTTTGAGTTTTACCCGGTTCAAGAGATAAGCCAATCAAAGGGATTGATTAACCTTAGCTTAAATTTTGAAGGTAAAATTGCAGACCTTAGGAAGTCTGAAAATAAAGATAAAATAAAGATATCCGGAGAGATCGGAATGAATAATATTGACCTGGTCCTGAGCAAAAACCAACTCCCAATCTATAGTTTAAGTGGTAACCTGCTTTTCAATAACCACGACATTGCACTTGATCATGTATCAGGCCGCCTGAGCGACAGCGACTTCCTGCTTAACGGATTTTTCAGAAATATGATAAACTTTGCATTATTTGAAAATCAACCTATCGGTATTGAAGCAAAACTAACTTCTGAATACCTTGATCTTGACCAAATTTTGTCAGGAAATTATGGTGCATCTGTTACCGGTGATGAATATTCATTTTCGATTTCGCCCAATCTCTTCTTGAATTTTGACTGTGATGTGAAGTTCTTAAAATTCAGAAGACTGAAGGCCAGGGACATTAAGGGTACTCTAAAAGTTAAAGAACAACTTGCCCTTGGAAAAGATTTTACTGCCCATGCAATGGGTGGCGACATGAAGATTTCCGGGATGGTTGATGCAACTAATTCCAATGATGTCCGGGTAAACACAGAAGCAGAATTGGACGGTATAAATATAGATTCACTATTCTTTGTATTTGAGAATTTCAATCAAACTTTTCTGGTGGATAAAAACCTGAAAGGGCAGATATATGCTAATATTAGTACGGAAATGTCTTTTGACAATAAATTGGTACTTAATTCCGATAGCTTAATATCCGATGTAACGGTTTCGATAAAAAATGGCGAGTTAAATGACTTTGAACCAATGAAAAAGCTCGCTAAATATGTGTCGGACGAATCCGATCTCGCCAGATTGAAATTCTCAGAGTTGAACAATGACATCCATGTAGAGAACAAAGTCATTTATCTTCCACAGATGGAAGTAAGCTCAAACGTTACCACTATCAACCTTAGCGGAACCCATACTTTTAGCCAGGATATAGATTACAGGGTAATAGCTCCACTGAAAAGGAAAAAGATCAGCGATAAAGACGAAGCTTTTGGGGCAATTGAAGATGATGGTGAAGGTGGCTCTAAAGTTTATTTGAGAATACATGGTAATACTTCTGATTATAAAGTCATCTATGATTTCCAGGAAGTGCGAAAAAAGATCATTTCCGATCTAAAAAATGAAGTCAAGGAGTTGAAAACCGCTTTTAGGGATAAAGGTAAAAAGAAGAAAAAGGTGGTGGAACTCAACACGGATGAATATTTTGACTGGGGCAATAAAAAAAAGAATTGATTTTACAAGAGTCAAATTGCCATAATTGCCAAACTGAAAAATTTTTTAATTTAATAAATATGAATCAATTTAGATTAAAAAATAATCCAATAATAACTATTCGCACAATTGAAAATTCTTTTCTTAGTCCCTTATCCCAAAGGTGAGGCACCGTCACAAAGATTCAGATTTGAACAATATATATCATTATTAGAAAATAATAATTATAAAGTCAGGTATGAATCTTTTTTAGATTACTCACTTTGGAGAAAAATATATGATCCGAAATCAAGTGCATTGGATAAATTTTTTGGTGTGATTCGTGGATTTATAAAAAGAATAAAAGTACTCCTTTCATGTTATCAATTTGACTTTGTCTTTATTCATCGCGAAGCGGCCCCTTTTGGCCCACCAATATTTGAATGGATGCTTAGTCGAATTTTTAACAAAAGGATTATTTATGATCTCGATGATGCCATTTGGTTAAAGGACAATAATTCTGAAAGTTTATTGATTACGCTTTTGAAAAATCGCGGTAAAATAAAGAAGATTGTAAAATTCAGTTATAAAGTCAGCTGCGGTAATCACTTTTTGGCTTCATACTGTAAACAGTATAATAGTAATTCTATCTTAAATCCAACTACCATTGACACTAACTATCATTTACCAAAAAATGGGCAGACTTCACCTGCAAACAAAATTACTATTGGTTGGACAGGCACCCACACTACCTTGAAATATCTGGATCTGGTAGTGCCGCTTCTTCAGGAATTAGAAACAGAAATTGATTTCTTATTTATAGTAATTGCCAACCAGGACCCCGAAATCAAACTCAATAACTACACTTTTGTTCCATGGAACAAATCAACAGAAATTGCTGACTTACAAAAGATTGATATTGGTGTAATGCCTCTTTATAACAATGAGTGGGAAAATGGAAAATGTGGCTTTAAAGCACTTCAATTCATGGCATTGGAAATTCCAGTTTTAGTATCTCCAGTTGGCGCAAGCAATATTATTGTCAATCATGGCGTCACTGGCTTTCATTGTACTGACGATTCTGATTGGAAAACATATTTATTGGAATTAATATCATCCTCAGAAAAACGTACCAAAGTGGGTAAAAATGGCCGGAAATATGTAGTGGAGAATTACTCAGTTGAATCGAATGCAGACAATTTCCTATCCCTTTTTAAATAGCTCATGATATAAAAAATAGCAATTGAATAAAATGGCATCATCGGAATTTTGTGCCTGACAAATCCGATAACCAATGAAAATAATAAAATGAGTGACGATGAAGCCTTTTAGGACCATAAAAAGGAATTGTTAAATAAAGTCAAGTCCCGCCTTCCTTCGCATCCAAATATCGCCTAAGTTCTTTTTGAACTGGGGCCTTTCTCTTTGAATACTTTTTTAGCTCTTTGATGTATCCATCAAAAGCAGTTCGGTCATTTTTCTGATCGGCGATAATTCCGAGGTGTAATAATGAATACAAATAATAACCGGTTTCCCTCCCATCTTCCATTCTACCGAATTCTACCGCTCGTTTATAATAATATTTTGCCGAGTCAAGATCTCTTTTTGATTCAAATGTTTGTCCAAGGAAGAAAGATACATATTTACCCGTCTTGGCATTGTAACCTGTCATCCCACTATCAACTTTAGCCAATACTTCTAGGGATACTTCTTCAGCCTTATGTAATTTACCCATGCCATATAACATTCTTGCATAGGACCTATGGAAATAAGCGTTGTCAGGAAAAGTCTCGTTCACATATTGACTCAATTGCAAGGCCTCCTCTTTTAAGTGTGGTTGATTGGTGTCCCGGCCTTCCCTAAAAAGTATTTCCATTAAAAAAAGTTGGGCCTCTACCCTGGTATAAAAAGCATTTAATGTTACTTCCTTTAATTGTTTAATGCCCAATTCCTTATCCCCGTTGGGGAAAAACCATAAAATGGGCCTTAACAAGGGGTAATGCTCCGGAATCCATTCTGCATAATAATTATAGAGTGCATCACCAAACAAAAGTTCAGCACTTAACGCGTGGTGCCCTTTACTGATTGATAAATACTTTAGGGCATTCTTTCCCACTATTGCAGACCTTCTCCAGTTTTTTCTCTCCGATAGTAAGCGGCCTTTAAACCCGTAAGCTGCTGAAAGAAAAAATGCCGCTTCAATCTTATATTCTGGTCTTTCGTAAAGCTTCTCCGCAACTTCAATAACCTTGTCCATTTTTGCCAGAAAAACCTCATCGTGATCTTCAGCTTCTCTTTCAGGCAATATTTTCCACCATTCACTCAATCCCATAAGAAAGTAAGGCAAAGGATGCCAGTCGTATTTTTGCAGCAGCCAACGAAATTGCATTTCAGCTTTCTCAAACTTGAAATTGTATAGATTATTTACTGCCTCAGTCGCTTCTATTTGAACCTTCATGTCAGAAATCAATATCTTCTGCTCCACATCCTGGCTGATCCCGTTAAACGAAATGACCAAAAACATGAGCACAAATACGGCCAGGTTAATATCTCTCTTGGATGTAAGTAATCTTTCCATTCACGCAAAAATCAAAATTATATTAGCATATTCGCTATATTCCACAATAAATATTTAAACGGATGAACCTGCAAAATATTTACCAAAAATTGCAAACCCCTCATAATAATTGAATTTTGGATAATCTGGAAAAGTTCACCCGTGAATCCCTGGACTTCGATAAACGCCTTTTTTTTGTCTTTTTGTGTCTTTTCACCTTTGTCCTTCTTTTAATTAAAAAGAATTTTATTGAATTTGAAATAGCTGCTTTTGAAGTACTCGAACAAGGGGAAATGGTTGTTTTTCAATTTATCAATACCCTTCAAAACTTCTCCATCCCATTTATTTATTTATGGAAGTTTACAATAATAGCATTTGTTATCTGGATTGGCTGTTTCATGTTTGGCTACAAAGTTACCTATGTAAAAATTTGGCAGGTTGTGATGATAGCAGAATCTATATTCTTCATTCCGGAGATTATGAAAATATTTTATTTTCTTTTTATTGTAACTGATCCCAACTTCTTCGAAATCCGGGCATTTTATCCATTTTCGATTATGAATTTATTCGACTACGAAATAACCTCGAAAGCCTGGCATTATCCCCTCAAGGCACTAAATATTTTTGAATTGGTTTATTGGGCATTGTTGGTTTATGGAATTAAACTTGCATCAAGGAAAAGATTGAAAATCTCTGCACTCATTGTTGTCACTACATATATTTTCTTTTTCTTTGCCTGGCTCGGATTTTATGTAATTGTTTACAAGTAATATCAATTAAAAGTTTCAATGATATTTTTCCAATCAGGCTTAATTTTTGATAAAGTTGACTTCAAGTAATAATTGATACTTTTTTCTCCTTCTTTTTAGCTAATTTTGGCCTCATTTTAAATTGCTCCCAATGCAGGATTTTAAGCGATTGAACAATATTACTGGCTGGATACTTTTTGCAATTTCAACAATTATATACATGTTAACTGTTGAGAGAACGGCTAGTTATTGGGATTGTGGGGAATTTATTGCTGTATCATATAAGTTGATGGTGCCCCATCCTCCCGGAGCGCCCTTATTCCTGTTGATTGGCAGGATGTTTTCATTTTTAGCACTGGGGGATACCACTCAAGTTGCGTTTTGGATCAATATGGTCAGTGTACTTAGCAGCAGTTTTACCATTCTGTTTTTGTTTTGGTCAATTACTTTATTGGGCAGAAAGTTATTGAAAAACCACGATAGCCTGAATTTATCCCATAAGATACTCCTGTTGGGAAGTGGACTGGTAGGGGCACTGGCCTATACTTTTTCCGATTCGTTCTGGTTTTCGGCAGCTGAGGCAGAAGTCTATGCCTTGTCA
Organism: uncultured bacterium; assembly: GCA_965372055.1. Classification (GTDB taxonomy): domain Bacteria; phylum Bacteroidota; class Bacteroidia; order Cytophagales; family Cyclobacteriaceae; genus CBDVAV01. The sequence goes on from CBDVAV010000011.1 coordinate 13,918, forward strand.
TCCTTTTTTATGGCATTCGTATTTTGGGCCATACTGAAATGGGAGCTCATCGAAGATGAGGCCCAGGCCAACAAATGGATGATCCTTATTGCCTATATGGTTGGATTATCAATTGGGGTTCACCTGTTGAACTTGGTAACCTTGCCTGCACTGGGATTGATCTATTATTTTAAGAAAAAGGAGACAGCAACCCTTAAAGGAATAATAGCGACCTTGGCAATAACCGGGCTGATCATTGTCATTATCATGGTTGGCATTATTCCTGGCCTTCCCAGCATGGTTGGTTCGTTTGAATTGACATTTGTTAACACATTTGGGCTTCCATTTGGATCCGGCGTAATTGTCTTCGGGCTACTGTTTCTGGGTCTCCTGTTTTACGGGATATATTATTCTGTTATTAAGCAGAAGGTAACCCTTAATACCATATTACTATGTCTTACCATGATCCTGATAGGTTATTCATCCTATGCACTGGTACTCATAAGGTCTAATTACGATCCCCCAATCGATCAGAATGATCCTGAGAATATAATGAGTTTTGTATCGTACCTAAAAAGAGAGCAATATGGCAACCGGCCGTTGTTTTATGGACAGTATTTTAATGCAGAAAGGATTGATCAAAAACAAGGTGACCCTATCTATGTAAAAGGCGAAGAAAAATACGAAATAGTTGATTATAAAATTGATTACGTATGGGATCCGAAGTCGACAACAATTTTCCCCAGGGCTTATAGTGCCGACCCAAACCATGTAAAAAATTACCGGGAGATCATGGGCCTGAACCCTGGGGAAAACCCTACATTCTCTGATAATCTCCAATATATGTTTGTACATCAAATGGGCCACATGTACTGGAGGTATTTTATGTGGAATTTTGCAGGCCGTGAAAGCGATATACAGAATGCGAGGTGGATGACTCCCTGGGAAGCCATGAAGGATGTCCCGGAAGCAATAGAAAATAATAAAGGCCGCAACAATTACTTTATGATCCCATTGATACTGGGAATTATCGGCCTGATGTTCCATTACCAAAAAGACCCTAAGAATTTTGGGGTAATTTTGATGCTTTTTTTTCTTACAGGATTGGGGCTGATCCTGTATTTAAATTCACCACCTGTTGAACCAAGGGAAAGGGATTATATTTACGTGGGATCTTATTATGCATTTGCAATTTGGATAGGTATTAGTGTAATGGCAATCGCAGAAGCCCTTGCGAAAGTTATTAAGGACAAGAAAATCGCCTATGCTTTGTCTGTAATGTTGTGCCTCATAGCCCCGGCCATTATGGCAACTGAAAATTGGGATGACCACGACAGGGACAACCGGTACTTCTCAGTTGATTCAGCTAAAAACTTCCTGGAATCAACTTCAGAAAATTCCATATTATTTACGGGAGGCGATAACGATACTTTCCCACTTTGGTATGTTCAGGATGTAGAAGGCTTCCGTACCGATGTCAGGGTAGTGGTGCTGAGTTATTTTAATACCGACTGGTATATAGAACAAATGACCAGACAAGCATACGAATAAAATCCATTCCCATTTTACTTGACCAAAAATGAATATTACCAGGGTAGTCCGAACGATTATCTTCCCTTTATGGAAAATGAAAGAGTGGGCAGCGGAATAGACTTAAGGCAATATTTGCAATTGATTAAACAAGGCCATCCCGCTTTAAGGGTACCTACTGTCTCAAATAGTTACTATAATGCTGTCCCCAGTAGGTATCTTATCTTGGATGTGGACAAAGAGGCAGTTTTGCAAAAGGGCATTATCCCAAAGGGCCTAGAAAGCCAAGTAGTTGACAGAATGGTTATCGAGGTTAAAGGAAGTGGCTTGGAAAAGAAGGATCTTATGATCCTTGATATCATCGCGAATGGTAACTGGGACAGGCCAATTTATTTTAACAATACTTCAAAACGTGGGATCAATTTGAACCTAGATAGGTACCTGATCCAGGAAGGCAATGCATATAGGTTATTGCCAATTGATAACCCTACACCTGGCAATGATTTTGTCAATACAGATATAATGTACAGTAACCTGCTCAATAATTTCCATTTCAGGGGCCTGGCAGACAAAAATGCATATTTCACCGAGGACTATAGAAATTTCGTGTTGAACCACAGATCAAGCTTTAATACCTTGGCAGAAGCTTTATTGAATGAAGGAAAAATTGAAAAGGCCAGGGAAGTACTGCTGAAAAGCATTGAAATAATGCCCGATGAAGCTATTCCTTATGATTACAGTGCCACTAAGCTGGTTGATGCTTTATTTAATGTAAAGGAAGAAGATAAGGCAGTTGAAATTGCAGAAACTATTGCAGACCGGGCAGATGAGGTACTTTCTTATTATATAGAAAATGGAATCCAGCTTGAATTTGAAATCCAAAAAAACATGATCATATTAATTGAAATAGGCAGAACGTTGGCCCGGTTTGGGAAAGATGACCTGGCAAAAAAATATAATGACCTTCTACAGGGACATAATGCGAAATTACAGATTTATGACACACGAAACCGATAGGCTATTTTTTTGTCATAATACAAAACAGATCCAGGCTTTGATCCGCATCCTCTGACAATAAATAATCATCTTGTGAAATCTGTGTTACCAGGGCATCATTTTCCGACTTTAGGTTATTTCGATTAAAACGATTTAATATCTCGTAAGGAATTTTTAACAATGCTGCAGGTAGCCGGTTTTGGAGATCAAAGATATCAAACCTGGTTATTTTCTCTACGGATTTTTTATTGAGTTCATAATATTTCCAGACCTTTTCGTTTCCTGTAATTCCCGATAATTCCATTTCATCAAAAACAAAACTCACCAAGGCCTTCAACTCATCAGCAGTATATTCCCTAATATGCCATGGGTTTCGGGTTAACGATTTCTTAATATTAGGTGTTGTGATAATGGCTTTACCACCTGGTTTTAATACCCTCCATATTTCTTCTAAAAATTTTCTGTCATCTTTAATATGTTCGATCACCTGGAAACTCACTACAGTATCAAAACTATTGCTTTCGGCGCCATCAAGTGGCGGAAAACTTCCTTTTTTGAATGTATGATCAGGAAATTTCCGGGCAAGGTGATCAACTACTTCACCTATTTTATCAATCGCAGTAAATGATGTAGCAATTGGGGCTAGAAGTTCCACACCTCTACCCTCACCACAGCCCAACTCAAGCAAATCTCCCTTTATATAATCAACGGCAAGATAATATGCCTTTAAAAGCCTTTGGTGAATAGGATTATCAGAAATAATTTTGCTAGAAGTAATCTCGGTAGCGTATACCCCCATATTTAGCACTAAATTTGTACAAAAATAATTTAATTCTGATCAGAACAGGGAAGAATGAATCTAATTTGAGGGTTTTAAGAAATTTATTTTACTAAAAATGGTCTGTAGGTAAGCAATGATAAATTCAGTTTTAACCATAGTGTTTTACCTGTTGGTTTCAATTACGTTTCGTACAAATGATTTCCCATCGAAAAATTTATCTCATTTGTATGATCCAGCAGTGGAAATCAGGGTCAATTTCAAATCCTATTCTGAAAATAAAACTGTAACCATATTTATTCATGTTGCCTATAAATCAGAACTGTATAATATCGAGGATTATTCTGTTATTTATGAATTAAAGAACAATTATAAAGAAAAATTGTTTTTGGATTTTGATACACTTAAACTTCAAAACAGTTCAATTTATGAGGGAAGCAATTACTCTATATTTAAAGTGGATTTAGATAACCCGGATAACAAAAACCTTCTGGTCATCTCTTTTCATAACAAACACAATCAGAAACAATTTTATTTTGACGTTAATATTGATCCGAAGAGGAGATTTGCAAACTCTGGAATTTTACTGTCTTCCCCAGATGGCATCCCATTTTTCAGGAATTATATAAAAACTAACGAGCCATTCAATATATACCAAGTGCCAAATAATAAATCGAACGATCTTCATGCATACAACTATCGGAGAAGTTTTGAAACATCGGAGCCACCAATGGCTACAAATCAAAGCCCTTCTAACAGGACAATGGAAATTGATTCTGCATTTAGCCTCAATATTGCCGGCTCATTAAAGTTTAGCCAAGAAGGCCTGTATTTTATTCAGGCTGATACAAGTTCTGCTCAAGGTCTGGGCTTCAGGGTTACTGACAATTATTTTCCGAAACTTGCCAAGATTCAAGACTTGGTGAATTCTTTAAGGTATTTTAGTACAAGAAATGAGTGGAACAAGCTAAATGCTTCAGAAAACCTAAAGAAGGCATTTGATGATTATTGGATGAAAGTGACCAAATCAGAGCAAAAGGCTAGAAGGATCATCAAACAATATTTCGATCAGGTAATGCTGGCAAATAATTATTTTACCAACTATAAGGAGGGATGGAAAACAGACCAAGGTATGATATTCATCATTTTTGGAAATCCCGATGAAGTTTATAGAAACGAAGAAGGTGAACTCTGGATTTACAAAAAGGATGATAATTTGCCAAAAATGAGATTCTCCTACGCAAAAGTGCCTAATATTTTCACAGAAAATCAATATACGTTGCTAAGAAGCCATTCTTATCAAAATAATTGGTTCAAAGCAGTTCAACTATGGAGAAGGGGGACATTATAAAACAAAATTTAAATACGGATTTTGTTTATGGAACCCGTGCAGTAATTGAATCTATTAGGGCAGGCAAAGAGATAGAAAGGTTATATATTCAAAGTGGTCTAAAAACCGATTTGATCTCTGAATTAATAAAAATCGCAAAGGACAATCACATTGATTTCCAAATTGTACCAATAGGAAAACTAAATCGCGTTACCAGGAAAAACCATCAGGGAGCCATTTGTTTTCTTTCCTCAATAACTTATGCTTCACTGGACCATGTCATTTCCCAATGCTACCAGAAAGGAAATGCCCCATTATTGATAATCCTGGACAGGATAACAGATGTGAGGAATTTTGGGGCCATAGCCCGAACTGCTGAATGTGCAGGTGTTGATGGAATAATAATTCCTGCCAGGGGTGCAGCGCAAATAACCAGCGATGCCATGAAAACCTCAGCCGGTTCACTGAATTTTATTCCGGTAATAAGGGAACAAAATTTAAAAAAGACCATCCAGGAGTTACAAAATAATGGTATTCAGGTTTTGACTTGTACCGAAAAAACCAATACGCCACTTTATGACCATGATCTTACCTTGCCAACTGCATTTTTATTGGGCTCCGAAGAAAATGGCATCTCACCCGAATATTCAAAACTGGCCACCGGTAAGTTGAAAATTCCCATGCTGGGGAAAATTGGTTCGCTAAATGTATCAGTTTCGGCGGCTGTATTTATTTATGAAGCAGTACGACAGAGGGCAGTAAAATAAATAAACCCCTCGTACATACTCACTCTCAGGCTACAAGAATTCATGCCCTTTGCTCTTACGAATGGCATCGACAAACTCTTTGATTCTCTTTTCATTGTCTTTTGGGCAAATTAGCAATGCGTTTCCACAATCGGCAACCAAGTAGCCTTCTAGCTTATCTGTTAATATCAATTTTTTTTCGCTGCCTAAAATAATCGAATCTTTTGTGTCGAATAACATGACCTCCCCTTTGGTTACATTGCCATTGCCGTATTTATTTTGCACATCATGCAGGGACTTCCATGAACCAAGGTCAGACCAGTCAAAATCAGCGTCAATTACATAAACATTATCAGCTTTTTCCATAACGCCGTAATCAATTGATATATCGGGGCATTGGGGAAATACTTCATTGATTTTTATTTGTTCCTCTTCTGTACCATAGTAACTGTTCAAGCTTTCAAATTTTTGATTTATATCTGGCATAAATGTATTAAGGGCGCTGATGATTGTTTTTACATGCCAGATAAATATTCCTGAATTCCACAGGTAATTTCCCAGGTTCAGAAATTCTTCGGCTTTCTCATTATTGGGCTTTTCAATAAAATTGGCAATTTTTCTCGCCGGCCCTTTCTCATCATTTTGATATTCTATATATCCATATCCAGTTTCAGCCCTGGTGGGTTTGATCCCGACAGTAACAATAGCATCATTGTTTTGTGCAAAATCTATCCCATTGTTAATAGTTTCCTGAAATCCCTTTTCGTTAATGATCAGATGGTCTGACGGAACCACGATGATACTGGCATTCTTATTTTCTTTGAATATTTTGTATGTTCCGTAAGCAATGCAGGGCGCCGTGTTCCTACGAACAGGTTCTGCCAAAACTTGTTCATTTCTTATATTCGGTAATTGCTCAATCACTAAAGTTTTGTAATGCTCATTGGTGATAATCAGGATATTTTCCCTATCACAAATTCCCAGTAATCTTTCAAAAGTCATTTGCAATAAAGATTTTCCAGTTCCAAAAATATCCAGGAACTGTTTGGGCATTTTTTCCCTGGAAAATGGCCAAAATCTACTGCCTATCCCCCCCGCCATTATCAGGGCAAATTTATTATTGATCATAAACCATTAATTAGATCAGACAATACCTTCCTTTAAAAGGTCATGAAGATGAACAAATCCCACTACTTTATTACTATTTAAGACTATAACCTGCGTTATGCTGTTCTGTTGCATTATGTTAAGTGCTTTCGCGGCATAATCCCCAACATTAATTACTATGGGCGATGAACCCATAATATCCTTTGTTTTAAGTAAACCAATATCTGTATTATTAGTCAACATTCTTCTAACATCACCATCAGTAATTATTCCCAGTAGCTCATTATCACTATTTATAACGGCCACTGCCCCAAGTCTTTTAGAAGATATCTCAATAATTGCTTCTTTAACGGGTTGATCCGGC
>CBDVAV010000012.1:0-20406 GCA_965372055.1 uncultured bacterium
CTTTGAATTTGTGGTGGCACTTTTTTACTTCCCCATCTTCTTAAAATGGCCAGTGCCCTGGAGGCATTCCATCGCCATCGTACTTCAAACATTGGGGCATCCAATAGAGCCTGAACTAAAATATTCCTTACTGTTTTTGGATTCAGGTATTTATAAACCTCGTCAATGGGAAAACTGTGGGTTGCTCCCAGGGAAAGTATTATATTATTATCGGTTGCCGCAGCCTGTAATTCAAAGTTGAATTTTCTACAGAACCTTTTTCTTAGGGATAGCCCCCACGCACGGTTCATGCGGCTGCCAAAAGGAGAATGGATCACCAGGTGCATATCACCCGCTTCATCAAAAAACCTTTCCATTACAATAGTATCCCTGGTTGGCATTACCCCCAGGGCAGCTTTACCTGCTGCCAGGTAGGTTACCAACTGATCACTAACATCGGCGTTTAACCCCAATTCTTTTTTTAACCAGGCGATGGGAGCCTTTTTCCATTTCTCCTCAATTTCACTATCTTCAGCCAGGCCATCAATTTTTTGAATATTTTCAAGGTCTCCAATTTTGTTGGATATTTCTTCGCGCAACCGTGAAACCGCCTGTGACAATTCCTTGGTCCTTCCCGGGGCTTCGCCAAACCAAAAGGGAATGCTGGGAGGGGTGCCACGGGCATCTTCTACCCTGACCTTGCCACTCTCGATCCTTAAAATCCTGTAGGAGCTATTGCCAAGTTGAAATATATCACCCGGCATACTTTCAATGGCAAAATCTTCATTTAATGATCCCACGAAGGTGTTTGTAGGTTCCATCATCACATCATAATCAAAAGTATCGGGGATGGCACCACCTGAAACAAGAGCGGTAAGGCCGGCACCCTTTTTTGCCCTGAGTTTTCCATTGATCACATCGTGATGAATGTACGCACCACTTCTGCCCCTTCGTGTTGTATATCCTGAAGATAACATATCTATTACCTGGTTGAAATCTTCCCTGCTTAAGTTGCGATAGGGATAGGCCTTTTTAATTAATGAAAAAAGTTCACTTTCTTTATATTCGCGGGTGGCAAGTTCTGCTACAATTTGTTGTGAAAGAATGTCAAGTGGTTTTTCGGGGATAATGATTTCATCAAGTTCCCCTCTTCTTATAGCATCGAACATGGCCACGCATTCCACCAGTTCGTCCCTGCTCAAGGGGAATATCCTTCCTTTTGGTACGCCGTTGATAGTATGGCCGGACCTGCCCACTCTTTGAAGGAAAGCAGCGATAGACCTGGGAGATCCAATTTGGCAGACCAAGTCCACCGATCCAATGTCGATACCTAACTCCAATGATGCCGTGGCTACTAGTACTTTTAAAGTCCCTCCTTTAAGCCGTTGTTCGGCATCCAACCGGTTTTCTTTTGACATAGAACCATGATGGGCAGTGACCTTTTCTTCCCCCAAATGGTTGGTGAGATTATGCGCCATTCTCTCGGCCAACCTACGAGTGTTGACAAAAATCAGGGTTGTCGTATGAGCGTTGATCAAGGAGACCAATTTTTCGTAAACTTCCTCCCATACTTCATTTGCCATTACTGGTGATAAAGGCGACCTTGGGATTTCAATATCCAGGTCGAGCTTTCGTTTATGGCCGGTATCAATTATTGTACAATCCTTTTTAATATTCTCTTTTCCATTATTTCCAACTAAGAACCTTGCTATTTTTTCAATTGGTTTTTGAGTGGCGGAAAGACCAATTCTTTTGAGCGGATGTCCAACCAGGTATTCAAGCCGCACTATAGACAACGAAAGATGAGAACCCCTTTTATCACCTACTAATGCATGGATTTCATCTATGATCAGTGTTTTAACAGTGGAAAGCATTCTACGGCCTCCTGCACTGGTCAATAGCAAATACAACGATTCAGGGGTACTTACCAGGATATGAGGAGGGTTTTTCAACATATTTGCTCGTTGGTAAGGAGTTGTATCGCCGGTTCTCAAGCCTACTGTGATATTTATTTCCGGGCTGCCTGCTTTTTCCAATTCATGTTTAACCCCTTTTAGGGGAAATTGGAGATTTCTTTCTATATCATTACTTAATGCCTTTAGCGGAGAGACGTAAACAACCGATGTTTCTTGAGGCAGACTTCCTTGAATTGACTTTTGGGCCAAATCATCGATTATGGAAAAGAAGGCAGCTAAAGTTTTGCCAGATCCGGTTGGGGCTGCAATCAGAACATTTTTTCCTTTCTTGATCTTAGGCCAGGCTTTCACTTGTACTTCAGTGGGCTTGCCGATGCTCTCGGAAAACCATTTTCCAACCGTGTTATTAAATTCTTTCAGGATCATAAACTATCACAAGATAAGAAAAACAGTGCTTTGATTGTAACATACTGATGCCAATATTAGTAAAATAACCAAGGTAACAACTAAAAGTGAAAGGTTTAATAAAATATCATATTGTCGCAGGTATATTGTTGCTAACTATTTTAACCTCTTGTGAAGAGCTGGATGCCCCTGTCAATTATTCGCCGAACCTATCTCGTTATGAAAGGTACAAGGAAGCATTGATCGAAATAAACCTTGACAGCACTTTGCTTGGCAAAAGATGGATTCTTTCAGGAACGGAGTCTTTAAAGGATACATTATTGAACCAGGTACCTTTAAAGGAAGCGGGTTATTTTATAGCTGAAGACCCTCGTGCTGTAACTTACAGGATCGAACCGGAAATAGGGGAATTGCTCACGATTGAGTTGGAAGTGCTGGCAGGTAGCAGTTCAAAATTTTTTATGGATCTTTTTGAAGAAATCAATGCAGATTTCCCCAGGTATCGAAGGGTAAGTTCTACTGACAGTATACCAAATATTCAATATGAAGTCAGGAATAAGCGGCCTCATGTATTAAGAATTCAACCTGAATTACTTGTTTCGGGTAAGTTCGTAATAACGATTACCAGTAAACCTTCATTATCATTTCCAGTGTCAGGCAGAATTCAAAAGCTATTGGAAGTAATTGGGGTGATCCCAGGGATGGAGGCCGGCGTTCACATAGAGGGGTAGACATTTTTGCGCAACGTGGCACAGAAGCGTTGGCGGCGTTTGACGGTGTTGTGTCTTATGTTGGATTGAATACCCTTGGTGGAAAAGTAGTTTGGTTGCGAAATAATAAACGTAATTTATCCCTGTATTATGCACATCTGGACAGTCAAATCGTACATAGAGGGCAAAAGGTACTTGCTGGAGAGCTGGTTGGACTAATTGGAAACACCGGAAATGCACGATATACACCGCCGCATCTGCACTTTGGCATTTACCGACAGGGTAGGGGTGCAGTTAACCCAATCGGGCATTTGAAAGAGCCTAGCAATAAAATTCCTGAAATTGGAGAAAGAGATAGTTTGCTGAATAATTGGCTAAGGGTGAAAATCAGAAATACACTTTTAAAAAAATCCCCTAGCCTTAGGTCTGAGGTTTTCTCCAAACTGAGTTCTGGATATCCGGTGATGGTAACGGGGGTAACTAAAGGTTGGTACAGGATCAGGTTGCCAAATAATACCAATGGTTATGTAAGAGAGAGTGATCTGGAGATTATGGATGACCCGATTCGGAATCTCTCTTTAAACAAGGGATCATATCTTACAGCTAAACCTGAAAAAGAAATAATACCAATCGACTCCATTTCGGAAGGAATTGAGTTAAAGATAATGGGGGTTTTTGACCACTTTTATCTTGTGAAACCATTGCCTGGTAAATTTAGATGGATAATAAATCCCGATTATCTGGGGGTCTCCTCCCCACCAGTGGGGGTAACTTCTTCGGAATAAAAAATTATGCATGATTTCAGCGAAATAAAATCCTTATTTGAGGCCTTTTAATTTGTGATTTTATCTATCTTAGAAAGGAAATCACAATGTTTAAATTCATTCATGAGCAGCATGAATATTGACAATTTCTCTTCATTAGTACATAATAAAAAAATCCAATATGAAATTAGAATTGAAGGCTATCAGAAATCAACGGCAACAGTGGCTTGACGCGGTAAACAGAAATGATATAGAATCGGTTAAAAAGATACTTTCAAGTAAAGCAGTCTGGATACCTCCTGGAATGCCAGCATTAACCGGGAAACAGGCAATAGTGGATTGGATGAATCCATATTTTGAAGATTTTAATTATGAGTTTTCTATAGCAAACGAAAATGTAAAAGGTGCTGGTGACTGGGCAATGGAACATGCTAATTTCACCACTAGGTTAACACCGAAAGATGGAGGGGATACTACCGAACATCATGGGAAGTACATTATTATTTGGAGATGGGAAAAGGATAACAAGTGGCGGATTGAAAGGTATGTGGACTATACTGATACTATAGAAAAATAATTTGCAGTAAATCGCATTAATGCCCGGCATTTAGTCGGGCATTTCTATTTTATGGCAGATAAATTTGAGGATAATCTAACTGCAATTCTTGGGGACAACCAATCTGGTTCTGTAACTATTCTTGATAAAGTTATAACACTGATAGAAAAATTAGCTGATTCAGGTATTAATACCTCCGAATTGAAAAGCCGATTTTCCAGGGTTAGTACCAGTGTTTTAAGCACTTTCCCTCATTTCAAAGTAATCGACCATTATCTTTCCCATCTTACAGCAATGATAAATTCTGCAGATGGGGACAATGTTTTATCAAAAAGTATCAAAAACTTCAACCATGGATATCTTCTCGAATGGAAGGATTGTAATGAGAGGGTTTCTGAAAACTTTACATCAACTATTGATCTTGGAGGCCAAACTGTTTTGGTACATAGTAATAGCTCCTTGGTATTTGCTGTTTTCAATGAATATGCCAAAGACGGATTGAATGTTTCAGTTCTTCAAACCGAAGCCAGGCCTGCATTGGAAGGGAGGGTTCAAGCTGGCCGAATAGCTGAATTAGGATATGAAGTATCAATAATCGCTGATACGGCGTTGGCAAGGGTTTTTGATACTGTAGACCTTGTTATCTTTGGAAGTGATACCGTTTTTAATGATGCTTTTGTCAATAAAATTGGCACTCACATGATTTGTATAATGTCTGACCTAAATAATAAGCCCGTCTATCTATTAGCAGACTCACGGAAAATTGTTGATGAAATGGCTCCAAAGGTTTTCCTCGAAGAACCAAAACCCCCTGAAATGATTTGGGACAATCCAAGTTCGAACGTGACCCCAGTTAATTATTACTTCGAGTTGATACCCAGTACCCTGATCAGGCAAATATTTACTGAAACCCGAGACTTCTAGTTGTTTCTTAAAGTTTTCTGGACCTGCCTCCATAAACATTTCTGACTTCAAGGTTTGGATTGCCTTTGAAGATTAACACGGCTCCATATTTAGATTCGCCAATAATTTTTTCAGTTGCGTGAATGGTTGCCTCACTTTGATATGCAAGGTCAACTGTTGCTTCTTTGCTGGAAAGATCAATACCGTAATACTTTACATTTTTATTTAATATAATTTTTTGCTTCTCTGTAATACCTTTTATGGTGATGTTGGCATTATCATTTGCCTCTAAATCCAAGGATTCAACATTGATGACAATGTTTACAGTGCTTCCCCCATTTACTCTAAGTCGAAGTTTTTTGGCTTGAAGAGTATCAAAACTTTTAACAGTTGCATTTCTTTCTATTTCTAAATTATTTAAACGTGTAAAGGTAAATTTCAAAATCAATCTTTTGCCGGGTAGGTACTGCTCCCTGGAATTGAGCGAAAAGATTTCATTGATTACCTTTGGCTCAACATTGTTCAATTTTATCCCTTCTGAAATAATTTCCAGCTTATTAACAACACCCTGGCGAAGTTCCAGATCACAATAGCATAGCCCGAGCTTAATTTCATCATAGTAAGGTAAAGAGAATTCCCTATTGGTTTGAGCTAGGGCAGTATTAATACCTGCTGCCAATAGAAGCAATGAGAGCAACGGAAGTATTTTTTTAAAATCCATAGTGGTTGTGTTAATTCAGCTTCAAATTTCGTTAATTTTTTTAAATTTAGTGCGATAAAGGTTAAGTGGAAAACGGCTGGTTCAAGATGAATTGTAATTGGTTGGCAATCGTAGTTCCACTTCAGTAAATTTCCCAAATTCACTTTTGATTTTAATCTTGCCATTGAGTTTATCCACTGATTGCTTTACAATGTACAAACCCAGCCCTGAACCATCGGATTTGTGGCTGCCCCTGAAAAACATATCATATATTTTTGATAAGTATTGTTTCTCTATTCCAATACCGTTGTCCCATACCTTGATTAATGTAAGTTCTTTGCCTACGGCAACTTTTATTCTCAAATAACTTTGCCTTTTGTTAAGATCCATATATTTGAAAGTATTGGAAATAATATTCCCGAAAATCAATTGGAAAATTAATGGGTCTCCAATAAAAATATTTTGATCTTCATCAATGGATTTATGAATCTGAATTTTGTGAAAATCCGGTAAGTATTCAAGGTCCTTGAGACAATCATTGATTAAAGATTTGAAAATGATACGGGTCATAGTCGGTTGAAACCGGCTTGATCTACCAAAGCTTAGCATTGATTTAACAAAACTATCCAGTTTATGTATCCTTGATTCGATCAAATTTACATAGTGAGTGATTTGCTTAGGGTCTTCTTCTATTTGAATAATGTTTACTAACCCCAATATTGAGGTTAGTGGCGATCTTAAATCGTGGGAAATCCTATGTACAATTTGATCCAATTCAAAATTTCTGTCCGACAGTTCTTTAAGTGTTTTCTTAAGCTCTTTTTGACTATCTATTAACTTTTGTTCTGCATTCTTACTCTCGGTAATGTCAACTACTTTTCCGGCTTCGTATTTTATCAACCCATCCTTATCCCTGAACACGACAGGAACTATTCTTTTCCATATAATCCGCTTTTGTTCTTTTACCTGTTGTTTTCCCACTCTAATTGTAAATTGATTTGTTCCTCTTTAGCAAGTGCTAATGTAAATTGATCATAATCTATGAATAAATTTTAACTTTCAAATTTCCTTGGGGAGTATAAATAAGTATAATTAATTCGGCAAATACGTATTACCTAGATGTATTAAATCTGTAAATAATATAACTTTTAGGTGGCTAACCTATATGGAGAGTACGTAGGGGCAGATATTGCCTGAACATTTTTAAGTTTTGTTTATTTATCAAGTAATACTTACATATGTAATTATACTGTCTGCCATTGCAGCTATTTCTTTATTATTGGATAATAAATATTTCTAATTTTGTAGTCAACTATTTGGAGTTTATTCAATAGATTCGATTCAGACTCTAATTATGACGCTAGCCCCTACTGAAAAATCTGGTTATTTTTAAAATCTTGAATGTTGTAGTGCTACTAATCAACCTGTAAAATTATTGGCACTAGGATCATTATATATGAGATAAGAGATATTATTAGTAGTCAATTAAATCATTATGGACATAAAGCAAGCAAAGATTGCCCTGGACAAACTGATAAGGACGAATACGGGTTATGAGTTCAATCCGGTTTTAGTAGCAGAAATTCTTTACCGGGATCGTGTCTTTAATGATATTGATCTAAAGAAATCGGAAACGTATAGGACGAAATCCCGCAGATGGGCAGATATTGTCCTCGTTAATTTACTTGGCAAAACCTTAGCTCAGACAAAATCCCAGGAATCATTATTTGACCAAACAGGTATTGATCCTCATAATATGTTTGTGCTTGGGCTTGAAAACAGACAAAAAAAGGGGGTAATTGAAGCCTACATATATTCTAAATTCTATCAAAGGCACCATCATTTACAATCGAAACTCTTATCTAAGCAAAACTTTGATAGAAGTACCTTCCAACTGGCAGAGTTTACAGATTTGTTTTGGTATGAACCAAGACTAAGAGGTTATGTTGATAAAATTTATCAAATCACTCTATATTCATTATTTTCAGTTCTTGTTGAAGAATTGGACATTATTATTGAAGTTGGCATAAATTCTTCCAAAGCAGAACTTTTAACAGAGTTTGAGGAGTTTACTAATCTGATCATTGATCAGACATCCACAATAAGTAATATTATTGAATTTAATGAGCATGATGACTCAGAGATGTTGGATCATCATGGCCATAATTTGGCCATGTGGGTAAATTTCAGATCTTCGATCCAGGTTAAATATATCACTCTTGAAAAATCCATGATCCAGGGCATGGTGGAACCGATAAAATATGATAAGTTAGTGATTATATGCAAGGATGCTGAGAAATCAATAATTTCACATCTATTTTCTCAAATGGGGTGGTCATCTAAATTGAATAGAATTATTTCAGATGGAGATTTACGCGAATGGTATGAGAAGGCTCAAAGAGGCATTTCAGGTAATATTATAGGGGAAAAGCTCATGAAAATATTATCGGATGAAATTGTAGTGGAGTTTCCACCATTGGAAGTTAATGAATTTAACAATTTATATATAAACCGTGGCTACGATAAACTAACTGATGATCTGTGGAAAATAAAAAGGATCTGACAATTTCAATGTTAATCCCCACGATTAATTATAATTGGATATAAAAGATGAATATCCTTTATTCATATCGCAAGCTATCAAAAGGATTGGCATAAGATGCTTTTAATGTATGATAGCTTACAGTTATTAAGGCTACAATAACTGTGCTAATAGATTAGGTTAGTACTGATGATCAACACAATTGATAATCTAAATTGAAAAATTACAAAAAATCTTCTCAGTCCAGCCTATGATGGCCCTGAACTAATGGTACATTTTAATCCACCTTCGGATGCGCTTCGGCGGACGCTATAAAGTCCTTAAAAAAATGATGTGTTTTGGAAACCTTCCAAAGTCTGAGAGGTCTTTCAATCAAATAACATAAACAATAATGAGAATTATAATTTTACTACTTGGGTTAATTGTTAGCTTTACAGCTTTGTCACAGGATGAAGAAAAGACTGATAGTGTGGCCATTAGAATTGATAGTTTAACTATCAAAACTGACACTTCGGTCGTTAAAGAAGCAAATAAGGTAGGGTCAACAGAAGAAATTAAAGATAGTCCAAAGGTTGAGATAGAAAATTTAAAAGAAGAAGCGAGGGATTATGATAGGGATCAGGTCATCTACATAAGGGAAAAACGTCGTCACCATCATAGGAACGAGCGAAATAGGATACATACGCTTTCCAGACACTCACATCACTCGGGAGGGTTCGGGGCCATTGCTTTCAAGTGGGGAGATTTTCAGGGACAGACTACTGTTTTAGCAGGAGTCAGGGCCGGTTGGATAATTAACCGGGCTGTAGCCATTGGTTTTGAAGGTTACGGCATTATACCCACAACTGAATTTGAGAATATATCAGCACTGCAAAATGTTGTGCTTTTGGGAGGCTACGGGGGGATGTTCCTGGAGCCAATTCTTTTTTCAAATCAAATAGTCCATGTTACATTACCGGTGTCAGCCGGAGCTGGATGGATGGGTTATCACCGTGATTTCGAGGATAATATCAATACAATTGATGAAGAAATAATTGATGATGATATTTTCTGGTACCTGGAGCCAGGGGTTGCGGTTGAAGTCAATGTCTCAAGGCATTTTAGAATTGCCGTGGGCGCAAGTAAGCGTTACACCGAAGATCTGGAGTTACTGAATACATCTGAAAAAGCATTTGATGGCACTAACTACTCAGTAACCCTAAAGCTGGGTAGATTCTAAAACATTATATTGATTTAAGAACAAGGATCAACGAATTAAAAATGTTAAAGTAAACATGAGGAAATGAAACTTTATAAATCAAATATCGGTGTTCCTTGTTCGATATTATTCTAGGATTGTTACTAATAACCCAAAGAGCCTAATTCCACATCAAGCCGATGGTAGGAATTCAGGCATAAAAAATATAAATTTTACCAACTATTTTTGAGCTAATTACCTAAAATATTTACATTCTTCTTTAGGTGTATTAATTTGTTTTCTCTGATCCAGTACTAATTTTCCATCGAATCGACAAAGGCAAAATCACCTTTGCCGCTTCCTTTTAATTCAACTAAAGATTACAAAAAACCATTATTATGTATATATTGTAAGACATAACTTATTATGTTTAACAAGGAACTGTACGAATCAACAAAAAAACTGGTAAATCAACTTACCTACTTCATAGTCCATATTGTTGCATATTTTGTGGTTAACATAGCCCTTGTACTTTTGATATTCAGCAATTTCAATTTGTTGTGGTGGTTATTGTTCCCGTTAATATTATGGTCAACATTATTGATATATCATGGGATCGTATTATATAGAGGAAACCAAGACCCCGGAAAATTGCAACACGTTTTTATGGTGGTTATCAATCCATTTTATATGCCGGCTAAGATCCTTCTGTATTGGATAATTCTTCTGCAACTTTATCAACCTCATTCCATACCCTAAACAAATTTTTGTAGCATATTTTCTCAATGTCTTCTTCAGAATACCCTCTTTTAAGCAGATGGTAAATAAGGTTTGGGTAAAATGAAACATCTTTTAATCCATATGGTAGTGAATCACCAACGCCATCGAAGTCGGAACCAAAACCTACATGATCAATGCCTGCTTGTTTTACAACATGATCAATATGATCAACTACATGGGATACATCAGCAAAATACTCGTTGTCATTGTCATATTGTTTTATGTGGATTTGAACTACTGAATCTTCCTGGGCAAGGTTATTTTCTTCAAGCCAACTTGTAATATGAAGGGCTCTTTCTTTCCTTTTCTTAACATATACCGAATCGAGAAAACTGGATCCGAAATTTATCTGGATCACACCACCATTTTCCCCTAAAAGATTGATCATGTCATCGGCCATATTTCTTTCCCAGCCAGGAGTAAACGCCCTGCATGAAGAGTGTGAAGCAATAACCGGTGCTTTTGATAATTCTATCACTTGGTAAAATGAATTATCAGATATATGCGAGACATCAATCATGATGCCTAGTTTGTTCATTTCTACAACCACTTCCCTGCCAAATGGACTTAGTCCATTCCAAGTGGAAGTAGTGTCATAAGAAGAATCACAAATGTGGTTGTCCAGGGCATGGGTCAGGGTTATGTAGCGTATTCCCCTCTGTTTAAAATGAAGCAGGTTGCCGAGGTTTCCTTCCACTGGTGTCCCGTTCTCCATTCCCATGGGCAATGATATCAATCCATTTTTAAAGTTTTGTTCCACATCAACTGCAGAATATGCCAAAGCAAATTTGTCAGGATTGTCGCTCACGATACCTTCAACCATATCTATCAGGGAGTCGGCAAGTAACTTGCCCCCTCCTTGTTCTTCATGTTCTGATGAAACATATATCGACATAAATGGGGCATCTAAACCACCTTCCCTGGCCCTGACATAATCAAAATCACCATTTTCTGTTTGAACAGAGATATCCTCCATTTCAGCCCTGAGCCTGTAGGGTATATCAACATGGGTATCGACAATGATGAATTTTTTGGCTAATTCCTCTGCTAAAGATTGGAGGTCTTCATCACTAGGTGCATCTTCATTGTCCGAACTATTTCCTGCACATCCAACAGAAAAGATTAAACCGAGAATGATAAATTTTAGAGGGTTAATTAATGGTTTCATACAGTATTGGGTATTTTAGTTGGATTTAAAAATTTGAAAATATACAAAATAAATTGAGCAGCAAAGAGAATGGCAATCAAACCACTGCCCATTTATAATAAATCTTATCTTGCTTTGAGAAACGGTCAAGATAGGATAGAGGTTTGGATAGCATTTAAAGGTGTTATTTATGATGTTTCAAGATCAAAACTGTGGGGAAAAGGAATACACTATGAGCATTGGGCCGGTCATGATCTTACAGATGAGTTAAAGGATGCACCTCATGACGAAGAAGTTTTTGAGAAGTTTGAAAAAGTGGCTATCCTTGAGGAATAATCACCAACTATGATACTTATTGCAGATAGCGGGGGCTCTAAAACCGATTGGAGAGTAATTGATAAAAACGGTATTGTTGATCAAGCCAGAACATCAGGCCTAAATCCATTTTACAAGAGCAGGGAAGCAATTGCCCAGGAAATTGAATCATTGCAATCAAATATATCCAATGAAATTGATCATATCTATTTTTATGGAGCAGGGTGTTCCACAGAACACAATTGCAATGTGATAACCAACACGTTGAGCCCTCTTTTTCCAAAGGCAACCATTTCAGTTGATCATGATCTAATTGGTGCTGCCAGGGCATTATGTAATCGGGAGCCAGGTATAGCTTGCATTTTGGGAACAGGGGCTAACTCATGTTTATATGATGGAAATAGTATTACAAATAACATCCCATCATTAGGCTATATACTGGGAGATGAGGGAGGAGGATCTCACTTGGGCAAAACATTACTGGCAGATTTTGTGAGAGACGAAATTCCTGCTCATCTCAAAGATGCATTAATAAATCAATTTAATATTTCCAGGGAAATGATTGTAGAGAATGTGTATCTTAAGCCAAACGCCATTCAATTTCTGGCTGGATTTGCTAAATTTATTTACAACAATATAGAAGAACCCTATTTTCATGATATGATCTACCATGGTTTTGAGATTTTTTTTGAAAAGAATATAATTAAATATCCTGATTATAAAGTGTATAAAGTACATTTTTGTGGAGCTGTGGCATTTTACTTCAATTCCTTACTTAGAAAAGTGGCTGCCGATAAAGGTATTACCGTTGGCAACATAATTGAAAGCCCCATCGCTGGATTATCCGTATATCATAA
The DNA here is from genome assembly GCA_965372055.1 of uncultured bacterium. GTDB lineage: Bacteria > Bacteroidota > Bacteroidia > Cytophagales > Cyclobacteriaceae > CBDVAV01. Next base: position 12,752 of record CBDVAV010000012.1, read on the forward strand.
TAAATGGATCATTAATTGAAATTAACTTTGAAGACCACTGAATCCCAATCGAACTATAATAATCTCGAAAAGATGTCGGTTAAAGATCTTTTGATCAACATCAATCTTGAAGATAAGTCTGTGCCAAAAACCATAGAAAGAATTCTTCCCCAAATTGAATCATTGGTCAAGGAAATTGTAAAGCAGATGAAGAGCGGAGGGAGATTATTTTATATCGGAGCAGGTACCAGTGGAAGGCTGGGAATTGTAGATGCTTCCGAGTGTCCACCAACCTTTGGAGTAGAACATGGGATGGTAGTAGGCATTATTGCAGGTGGGGACAAAGCAATCAGGAAAGCGGTGGAATTTGCGGAAGATGATTATGACCAAGCCTGGAAGGATTTAGGGGAGTACCAGATCAATCATAAAGATGTAGTAGTTGGAATTGCCGCTTCTGGAAAAACCCCCTATGTAGTTGGTGGTGTTACAAAAGCCAGGGAAAATGGCATCATAACTGGTTGCATTACCTGCAACCGAGGCACAGAATTAGCTAAAGCGGCGACTTTTCCAATTGAAGTTATAGTTGGGCCTGAATTCATTACAGGAAGTACCAGGATGAAAGCTGGTACTGCACAAAAGCTGATACTTAACATGATCTCTACCGCCACTATGATTAGACTGGGTAGGGTTAAAGGGAATAAAATGGTTGATATGCAAATTGCCAACAATAAGTTGATTGACCGTGGTACACGCATGTTGATGGAGGAGCTTTCCATTGGCCGATATGAAGCAGAAGAATTATTAAATAAATATGGATCCGTAAGAAAAGTGATTCAGGTAATCAGAAGGGAAACGGATTAAAACTGAAATAATGGTAAAAGCCAATTCCTGATATTATTAATCAAAATCCAAAAAAATGGAAGAGAAGTTTCATGATACCCGTTTCCCTGGGGAAAGTGATGAATACCGTGATGCCAGGAACACACTGCTCAAGGCTGAATTGGAATTGAGAGAGCAGATTGAAAGTGTTGCTGCACTAAGAGGAAAATTACCCCTAGGTGGGAAAGTAAAAGAAGACTATGAATTTGAGGAATTGGAAACAAGCCCAGGTAATGGAAATGTCAAAATAACCAAACTTTCAGATCTTTTTACCAATTATCATACCTCGTTGATAATTTATAGTTTTATGTTTAGTGAGGAAATGCAATCACCTTGCCCCATGTGTACCTCCATTCTTGATAGCATTGAAGGAGCTTCGCAACACGTGAATCAAAAAGTTGACTTGGTGGTAGTTGCCAAGTCACCAATTTCAAGAATAGTGGACTTTGCTAATGACCGGGACTGGAAGAACCTGAGATTGCTTTCATCGTACAATAATTCCTATAACCGGGATTATTTAGCAGAAGGTGAAGACGAGTCACAATGGCCGGCTTGTAACGTTTTTATAAAAAGAGAGGAAAGTATTCATCACTTTTACTCTACCGAGTTGCTCTATGTTAAATCCGACATACAACCAAGGCATGTAGACCTAATGTGGCCATTATGGAACTTTTTGGATTTAACACCAGAAGGCAGGTGAAAAGATTGGTATCCTAAATTAAATTACGATTAGTCAATGTGATTGGCTTTCAAGATATGTGTTGCTCCTTAACCTTGTTCCTGTTAATTCGCTCTTGTGAAAATCCCAGGTTCAGCAGAAATTTTTCCACATGCTTAAATTCATCAATCATTACCTTACCATCGGCATAAACCATCCCTAATACAGTAAAGACATACCAGTCTTTCTGGTTTTCGGACATCTCTCCCAGTTTTTTAAATAATTCATCTTTGTGGTTATTTAGTAGCTTTTTAAGACGGCTATTCCTAAAAGACATGCCTAAAAATTCAGATGTTTTTTTTAAGTACTCAGTTTCCTTGAAGTGGAAATCCTCATCGGAATTGGCTATTTCGAATAAACTTACCAAAATAGCTTTTTTTTGCTCATCCGTAAATGAATATAATTTGTCAAAATTTTCCTCGAGTTGATTGTTCTTGGAATTCTTTTTAAAAATGGAGAACATGACTATTATATTTGGGTCTGGCTTTAAAGGACATGAATTTATGAAATTCATTGCAAAGAAGTTCTACATTTTCCTATTAAACATTACTTAACCCTTGCATATATATAAATGGACATTTCCAAGATAGCAAATAAAAGTACAATCAATTCATACCAGGATATGATGTAAAAATATTCTCATGAATCTAACAGCCAACTGTTTTGAAAATCATCTATTAGGATTAAAAACGCTACCATAAATTCAAAGACTGCACCCAGGTTAAAATAAATCAACAACCTTTGCGTATATTAGATAGCACTTGAAAACAACTCATGAAAACAGTAATTGTAATCTTACTTTCGATATCCATATCTTACATTCCATCTATTGCTCAAATAGGGGATGACTTCCCGGCCATTAAGGGAGAAACATTGGAAGGGAAGGTAATAGAGATTCCCAGGGACACTAATGATAAATTTACCTTGGTTGGAATGGCATACTCCAAAAAATCCGAGTCTGACCTTAATTCATGGTTCGAGCCGGTTTATTTTAAATTTATACACAAATCAGAAAAGCCAAGCTTGTTCTCCAGTTTTGCCTATGATGTTCACGTGTATTTCATCCCGATGTTTACAGGTGTTAAAGCAGCTGCAGAAAAGACTGTGCGCAAAAAAGCCTTGAAAAATTTCGACGAAAGATTATTTCCTAATATTCTCTTTTACAAAGGCCAACTCAAACCTTATAAAGAAGCCCTTGATTTTGAAAGAAAAGACACCCCTTATTTTTTTGTGATAAACAAGGAAGGTAAAATTGTTTATGCTACATCAGGGATGTTTACCGAAGAAAAGTTGGAGGAAGTAGAGGCTTCAATTGACGACTTCTAATTACCTGCCATCTACAAATTGAATTAGTGTGGTTACTATTTTTCGATTAACGAAATTAAGCTATACTTAACATTTCAATAAAGTAATGAAGTTATTCGTATCGCAAAGTGGTTGGGTTGAAGTTCATGATCCCAACAACAAGGAGACCCACCTTCAAGGGTTTTACAATCTTAAAGATGTCAAAGAAGGAACTGGATTTATTGTTGTTCATTTAAAGAGTGGTAAGGTTGAAGTCTATGATTACCATTTAAATCTATTGGCTCATCAGGTATTTAATGACATCAAGGAGATTCAAGCCAATGACAATATTGAGATAATATCTGAGAAAGGGGAACACCGCTTTTATGATAAGCATTTAAAAGCCATCTCTGCATAAAAACATTTATTTTCCCCGCCTTGTTATTTTCAATAGTTTTTGCGAAAAACTCCAGAAAAGTAACCCATCTGTTTTTTGTAAATTTTGTACAAATACTTCCTGGATTTACGAAATTTTATCGAGTTGAGAATAGATGCATAAATTCTGTCTGCTGATAAACTTTCCTTTAAAATGAAATCACTGATCCCATAGCTTGTCACCTCGCTGTAATTGGAGCTTTTCAATAATGCAATTGGTATTTCTCTTGTCTTTTTGTTATTGCTTAACCTGCGAATCAATATTTTAATCTGCCTAGAGGTTAATTTATCATCAACCAAAATAAAACCCGGGCTGAATTTGATTATCCTGACAAGGACATTTTTTAAATCAAAAGCAAATTCTGTAATTAATTTTCTTTTGGTAAAATTCTTAAGAGATTCATAAATACTTCCTAATTCAGAAGGGTTATTGCCGATTAAGAAAATATTTATTGGATTCGTCAGAGAAATCATATTAGGTCATTCTAGTGGTCGCAAAGGCGTTATTGATGATCGTTGATTAATCTGGTTAGGACAATTTCATATTAATTCACAATCACCAATTGTCACCCAAACGATATATTATTTTTGGATATGTAATGCAGGGTTCCACAAAAAAAGGGGCAGTCAAGACTGCCCCTTTTGGTTAAACCTGTGGAATTCTACTTTCTAACTATTCGTTTGATGATTTTTTCCTTACCCACGGCAATTTCTAAAATGTATATCCCGCTTTTGAGATCACTGAAATCGATATCCTGTTCAAAAATGCCATCCGTAAGTTCAATCTTCTTACTTTGAAGAACCTTACCGCTCAGATCGATTACCTGTAATTCAAAAGTGCCCTTTTTCACCGATTGTATTTTCACGGTTAACTTTTGATATACTGGGTTAGGGAAAACATCCACGCTAACAGATGATATTTCCTCACCCAATCCGGTAACCACATCAATCAAATAAGAGGTTTGGCTTGATCCGCCTTTGCTGTCAGTGGCAGTTACTTGTACTGTTAACAAGTCTTCCGTGGTTGGAATACCAGAAAATGTTAGGCTTGCAGGATCAAACGTCAACCATGAAGCAACACCGTCCAGGAGCGTGCCATCTTCAAGTACTGCACCATATGTCAAATCAGTGCCATCTTCTTCATCGTCAAATGTATTGATCGGAATTACATATTCAAAAGCAACATTTTCCATGGCTGCTTGTGTTTCCAAAGTTACTGATAGTACAGGTAAATCGTTTATAGCAGTAACTTCTATACTAAACCCGGTACTGGCTGTCAACCCGTCTTCATTAGTGGCAGTAACAATTACAAAATATGTACCTGCCTGGGAATCAACCGTTGGCCGGCCGCTGAAACTGCGGGCTAATGCATCAAAAGATAACCAAACGTTATCGAATGAAGTACCATCTGCAAGTGCGGCACTATAGCTTATCACTTGGCCAGCAGTGTCTTTAAACAGGTCAGCCGGGAAAGTATATGGGCCGAGGTCCTGATCCTCGTCCACGAATTGATCGGTCAGTGAACCGTTCACTTCGGGCTGTCCCGGAGTTACAGCATTATCAACATACAATATAAATTGTGCCCTTGCGGTGAGTCCACCAGCATCCGATCCTATTAACATTATTGTATATAAAAGACCGGAATCAGAATCGTTGGGAGTTCCAGAAAATGTTCCGTTATCAAAAACAAGCCACTGGGGCAATAGGTTTCCATTGCTTAACATGGCACTGATGTTCAATGAACCCTCATCTTGCTCCTCATCAGCAAAAAGAGGAGCCGGAACGACATAAGAGAAAAATGATCCAGCAGCTGCGGTTTGATTTTCCAGAATCCCCACCAATTCCGGCGCATCATTAACTTCTCTTACAGACAATACAAATGTAGTGGCAGCTTCTTTTCCATCACTGTCGGTGGCTATTAATTTAATATCATTATCGCCAACGTCAGATTGTTCAGGTGTACCACTGAAAATTGAACCTGTAAAATTCAACCATTCAGGCAGTGATGAGCCGTCAAGTAAAATAGCACTGTAGCTAAGATTTTCAACCCCTCCATCGTCATCAAATACACCTGAAATATCCAACTCAAAGGGAGCATCTTCATTAGTAATCTGAGTGCTTATTGAATTGGCAATGGTAGGTGATCCTTCAATATACGGTTGAACCGTAATGGGGACAATCTGGCTTGAACTTAAATACCCATCACTAACGGTAATAGTTACCAGATGGTTTCCGGCAGAGCCTGCTGGGGGTGTCCAACTGAAGTTTCCTGATTGATCGATGGTCTGCCCCAATCCGTTTGATGTGGCAAAAATTATTACATCGCCTTCAATATCCTCAGCAGCAACTGAAAAACTTAAAGTTTGTGTTTCGAAGGCTAATTTAGTGCCTATGGGTGCTATTTTCGGAGCATCATTCACAGGGTTTACCGTGATTGAAATGCTGAAAACATTACTGAATAATTCCCCATCGGCTACCTTGACACCTACTTCAAGTACCCCGTTGAAATCCAGTGAGGGCATAACCCTACCTGCTACAGCAATGTAATTTGCTCCATTTTCAACTTGCATGGTAAAATCAGACGGGAAATTATTGTCCTCATCGGTTACTACAAGGTTTGCCAATATAATGTCCAATGGAACATCTTCATCGGTTTCTGTTGCCCCATTATAAGCAGTAATTACCGGGGCATCATTTACTTCCTTAACAGACAAAGCATAGGTAGTGGCAGCTTCTTTCCCTTCACTGTCAGTGGCAATTAATTTAATATCATAATCTCCCACGTCAGATTGTCCCGGGATGCCACTGAATTTTGTTCCTGCGAAATCCAGCCATGCCGGGAGTGGGGACCCATCCAACAATGTAGCCAGGTAGCTAAGGTTTTCGACCCCTCCATCATCATCAAATACCCCAGTAATGTCCAATTCGTAAACTGAATCTTCATCAGTGACCTGAGCTCCAATTGGATTGGCCAAAACAGGTGATCCTTCAACAAAAGGTTGAACAGAAACATTAAAGCTTTGGTCAGTGCTCAATTGCCCATCGCTAACGGTTACAGTTATTTGGTGGTCTCCAGCAGACCCGATTGGTGGGGTCCATGAGAACTTGCCAGTTTGATCGATTTGCCCTAATCCATTAGTGGAATAAATTAATGAGCCTCCATCAATATCATCTGCCTGCACCAAAAACTCCAGAAGTTGTGTTTCAACGGCAAATTTTGTTCCAATTGAAGATATTACAGGGGCATCATTAACCGGGTTAACGGTGATTGGAATCGTGAAAATATTACTGGATAAATCCCCATCATTTACTTTAACCCCAACATTAATCGTACCGTTGAAGTTTGGCGAAGGGGTAACGCTACCTGCAGAGACAGTGTAATTCCCTCCATTTTCCACTTGCATGGTAAAGTCAGCCGGGAAATTATTGTCCACGTCAGTTACTACAAGGTCTGCCAATATAATGTCCAAAGGAACATCTTCATCGGTTTCTGTTGCCCCATTATAAGCAGTAATTACCGGGGCATCATTTACTTCCTTCACAGACAAAACAAAGGTAGTGGCAGCTTCTTTTCCTTCACTGTCAGTGGCAATTAACTTAATATCATAATCTCCCACGTCAGATTGTCCGGGGGTGCCACTGAATTTTGTTCCTGCGAAATCCAGCCATGCAAGGAGTGGGGACCCATCCAACAATGTAGCCTGGTAGCTAAGGTTTTCGGCCCCTCCATCATCATCAAATACCCCAGTAATGTCCAATTCGTAAGCTGAATCTTCATCAGTGACCTGAACTCCAATTGGATTGGCCAAAACAGGTGATCCTTCAACAAAAGGTTGAACAGAAACATTAAAGCTTTGGTCAGTGCTCAATTGCCCATCGCTAACGGTTACAGTTATTTGGTGGTCTCCAGCAGACCCGATTGGTGGGGTCCATGAGAACTTGCCAGTTTGATCGATTTGCCCTAATCCATTAGTGGAATAAATTAATGAGCCTCCATCAATATCATCTGCCTGCACCAAAAACTCCAGAAGTTGTGTTTCAACGGCAAATTTTGTTCCAATTGAAGATATTACAGGGGCATCATTAACCGGGTTAACGGTGATTGGAATCGTGAAAATATTACTGGATAAATCCCCATCATTTACTTTAACCCCAACATTAATCGTACCGTTGAAGTTTGGCGAAGGGGTAACGCTACCTGCAGAGACAGTGTAATTCCCTCCATTTTCCACTTGCATGGTAAAGTCAGCCGGGAAATTATTGTCCACGTCAGTTACTACAAGGTCTGCCAATATAATGTCCAAAGGAACATCTTCATCGGTTTCTGTTGCCCCATTATAAGCAGTAATTACCGGGGCAT